>JBOHSQ010000104.1:0-33648 GCA_050733295.1 Gemmatimonadales bacterium | reverse complement strand
CCCTGGGGTCTTGTACAGGCGTAGCCCCCTCCCCCGGACGTCTTGTACGGGGCGCTTCCCGATGCGACGTTTCCCGGTGAGGGCGTAGCTCAGTTGGGAGAGCAGCGGACTTTTAATCCGACGGTCGTGGGTTCGATCCCCACCGCCCTCACTGCATCCGTGTGATCACGTACTCCGATTCCACGTAGAACCCCACCCCCGATTCGTTCCGGTACGTGCCGACCTAGTCCACCGCCATCGCCGACGCAGCGAGCTTCTCCAGGTCGAGGTACTGCTTCTTCTCCACCGTGACCGCCACCGCCTGGATGCTCCCGCCCTCGAACTCGCCCGGGGTGGTGTAGTCCTCGCTCACCGCGTCACCGCTGTCCCGGCCCACGCAGAGCCCGTCGCCCGAAAGCGTGAACTTGCCCGGCTGGGTCTTCAGCTCGCCCTCGGCAACCACCTTGTCGTTCACGTACAGTTTGGCCTTGCCGATCGACTCGCCGTACTGCCCCGACCTCTCGCGGACGAACTCCATCCCCACCGTCTGCTTGCCCGGGGCCAGCGGGGGCGAGACGAACTTCTGCTCCGGCTTGATGCCCAGGAAGTTGTACACGTAGTGGAGCTTGTTGTCCTTGACGAACAGGGCGTGGCCCCCGAAACGCGAGCCGTGCGCGAAGATGACCCCCTCGGCCTTGCCATCGTCGATGTCCACGTTGGCCAGGATCTTGTAGGACCGCCCGCGGGTGTTGACCGCCACGCCCTCGGGCACCGGTGAGGTGCCGGGGTAGTAGATGTACCGCTCCCGGGGCGCCTCCTCGGAGGGCCGCTCGACGCCCAGCAGCTCTGCAGCGCTCCGGTCGTCGAGAGGCAGCACCAGGTTCTCCTCCGCCTCGTCGAACCACAACTTGATCAGCGCCTTGAGCTTGTCGGGATGCTCCTTGGCCAGGTCGGTGGACTCCGACCGGTCCTCGTCCACGTGGTAGAGCTCCCACTCGTCCTGGTCGAAGTTGCCCTTGCCGGTGAGCGGGGCGTGCAGCGCCACCGCCTTCCAGCCGTTCTCCCAGATCCCGCGCGTGCCCAGCATCGAGTAGTACTGGCGCTTCTTCTTCGTCTTCCCCTTGGGCTTCGCGTCGAAGCTGTAGCGCATCGACACCCCCGAGAGCGGGTACTGCTTGACGCCCCGGTACACCTTGGGCATCTGCAGGCCGCAGACGTCGAGGATCGTCGGCACCAGGTCGGTGGAATGGTGGTACTGGTGGCGGACCTCCCCCTGCGCCTTGATCCCCTTGGGCCAGGAGATCACCATCGGGCAGCAGGTGCCGCCGGCGTACTCCGAGTAGCGCTTGAACATCTGGAACGGCGTCGAGAGCGCGACCGCCCACCCCGTGGGATAGTGGCCGTAGGTGTCCACCCCGCCCAGCTTGTCGAACAGCTTCATGTTCTCGGACAGCTCGTCCGGGTAGTTGTTGAAGAACTTGTTCTCGTTGACCGACCCGTTGGGGCTCCCTTCGCCCGAGGCGCCGTTGTCCGAGCAGTAGAAGACCAGGGTGTTGTCGAACTGGCCCGACGTCTCGAGGTAGTCGATGAGGCGTCCGATCTCGACGTCGGTGTATTCCGAGAACCCGGCGTACACCTCGGCCATGCGCGCGAACAGCCGCTTCTCGTCCGCGTTGAGCGAGTTCCATGATCGCACCAGGTCACCCGGGTTGGCCACGTCGTCCGGCAGCGGATTGATCGGGGTGAGCTTGGTGTCCTTGGGCATCAGCCCCTTCTTGATCATCCGCGGCAGCGCCCACTCCCGGTACGCCTCGTAGCCGTCGTCGAACTTCCCCTTGTACTTGTCCACGTATTCCTTGGGCGAATGGTGTGGGGCGTGATTGGCGCCGGGGCATAGCCACATCAACCACGGCTTCGAGGGGTTGCTGGCCTTCTGGTCGCGGATCATCCCGATCGCCTTGTCGACCAGGTCCTTGGAGAGGTGGTAGCCCTCCTCCGGCCCGTAGGGCTGCTCCACGAAGCGATTGTCCTCGACCAGGTCGGGGTACCATTGGTTGGTCTCGCCGCCCAGGAAGCCGTAGTAACGGTCGAAGCCCTTCGCCAGCGGCCACTCCTTCCGGCTCGCGCCCGGGGAGACGTCCTGCTCCGGGACGTTGTGGTTCTTCCCCAGCCAGTAGGTGCTCCACCCCGCGTCCTGCAGCACCTGGGCGATCGTCGCGCACTCCTCCGGCAGTCGTCCGCTCCAGCCGGGAAAGCCCTGCGCGGCCTCCGTGATGCAGGAGCATCCGTTCAGGTGGTGGTTGCGCCCGGTCAGCATGGTGGAGCGGGTCGGCGAGCAGAGCGCCGTGGTGTGCCACTGGGAGTACATCAGGCCTCGGTCGGCCAGCTTCTGCAGCGTCGGCATCTCGATCCGCCCGCCGAACGGCGACCACGCCGCGAGCCCGGTGTCGTCGAACGTGATGAGCAGGATGTTCGGGGAGCCTTCCGGCGCGCGCGCTGGGGTGAACGGCTCCCAGTCGGGCGTCGAATCGCGCACGTCCAGCTTGATCACGCCCTTGAACGGTTGCCTTGCCATGGGACGAGCACTCCGGGGCAGGGGTGGAACGCGAGGCGCCTCCCATGCCCCGGGGGCGCCAACGCAGGAGAGACTGGCGTCGAGTGGGCCCGCGCACCAGTTGCCTGCGATCCGCTACCCCGGCCCTCCACGCCGGTTCCCGACCCCGCGCTCATCGAGTCCCCGAACTCGGCCTCGCAATCGACGCTCGCCGTCCCCCCTCCTCCCTCCCTTGACCATTCCGCCGGCCACGGGGGATATTGGCTCCGCTCCCCCCTGAGCACGGCGCTGGAGGTTCGACACCCATGGCCTGGCGACAAGTCGAGGTCGGCGACACGGTATGGGCTGTCACACCGGCGGCCGAGCGCGGGGTCCATTCGGCGCTCTATCGCCTGATCCTGTCGTGCCGGCCGCATGGCGGGACGGGTCCCTCCGTCGCGGTGCCCTATCCGGTCGAATCCGCCTCGAAGGCGGCCGTCTTCGCGCAGGCGGAAACCATTCCGCCCGAGCGGATCGCCGCGTTCCTCGGCGAGCGCCTGGCCTGATCGGCACCATGTCTCAAGTCCCCATGCAGGAGCTCCGGCGGGTCGCCGACTCCCTCGCCCAGCTGCGCGGCCGGACGGTCGTCGACGCCGTCATGCGCTCCGACCTGCGGCAGCTCCGCATCGAGCTGGCCGACGGCAACCTCGTCGTCCTGACCCTCGACGCCGACGAGCTCGGCCGTGCCCGGCTCGAGGTCGATGTGGTGCGTTCGCCCGATGTGCCCAATCGCCAGCTCGAAGTCCGCTTCGATCCCGTCTGAGCCCGAGATGACCCCTCCCTTCGGCGCGGAGCAGCGCCTCCGCTTCGCTGAGTTCAAGGTCGACCGGCTGCCCAGTGGCCGCTGCCAGGCCTCCGTCCTCCTCACCTGGCTCGAGGGCAAGGAGTACCGCGGCGAGGCCGCCGGCCTCACCTCTCAGGCCGGGGAACTGCGCTGCGCCGCGGAGGCGTGCCTCCAGGCGCTCTCCAAGGCGGTGGAGGGGCAGGTCGTCTTCGAGTTGGTCGGGGTGAAGTCGGTCCGTGTCTTCGATTCCACGGTCGTCATCGTCTCGCTGGGCGCGAAGGGCGAGGGCGTGCCCCCGCGCGTGGTGGGCTCGTGTCTCACCGAGGACGACACGGCGCGCGCTGCCGCGCTGGCCGTCCTCAACGCAACCAACCGGATCCTCGGCAACCGCCTCTTCATGCGGTAGCCGCACGGCCCCACGGCCGGTCACGGCCGGCCCCGGCGCGACGCTCCCGGACTTCCGGGCATCCCCTCCGGAGCGTCACTGCCTGACAACCTTGGGAACCGCTGTCCCGTCGTATCCGACGAGGTGGCACGGAATTGGCCCTCCCTGAGCCCGTTCCCCCGCCCGCCGGATGGAGACCCTGATGATGCGACGAATTCCAGCGCTCGCCGCATTGCTTTTCCTGGCCGCCTGCGGGGGCCACAAGTCCTTGCCGGACCAGCCGGTTCCGTCACCGAAGCCGGTCGTCTCGCAAGGCCAGCCATCCAGCGATCCAGCCGCCCAGCCATCGACTGTCACGACACTGCCTCCGGAGGAGCTCGCCGCAGAGGCCCGGATCGCGGCGGATTCCGCGGCTGATGCCGCGGTGCTCGACCGCCTCGCCCTCGCGGCCGATTCGGGGCCCGAGTCCGAGGATGGAACCGGCGGCGCCGACGCCGTCACCTGGGACATCGACGTCGTCACCTTCGGCGAGCACGACCGGGTCCAGTACTACCTGGACTTCTTCCAGGGCCCCGGCCGCGAGCGGATGAACGTCTGGCTCGGCCGCCTCCCGCGCTACGAGGACATGATTCGCGAGCGCCTGGCGGAGCAGGGTATGCCGGGCGACCTGGTCTACCTGGCGCTCATCGAGAGCGGCTTCTCCAACAGCGCCACCAGCCGTGCCCGCGCGGTCGGCATGTGGCAGTTCATGAAGGCCACCGGCCGGGGCTATGGCCTCCGCGTGGACCGCTGGGTCGACGACCGCCGCGATCCCTACAGGGCCACTCACGCCGCCGCGCGCCACCTGAAGGACCTCCAACAGCGCTTCGGGTCGCTCTACCTCGCCGCCGCGGCGTACAACGCCGGCGCCGGGCGCGTCTCCCGCGGCCTCAAGCGGCTCGGCCCCGCCGACGAGGAGGACCTGCCGGAGGACGAGGCCGCGGACGGCGCCGAGGAAGAGGACGGGCCGAGCGACGCCGACTTCTTCCGGCTCTACGACACCCGGCTGCTGCGCCGTGAGACCAAGGACTACGTGCCGAAGCTCATCGCCGCCGCGCTCATCGCGAAGGAGCCGGGGCGCTACGGGTTTGCGCCGCCGGCGGATGTCGAGCCGTTCGCGTACGACTCGATCATCGTGCCGGACATGACCGGCCTCGACGTCCTGGCCCGGCTCTCCGGCACCACGACGGCGAACCTGCGCGAGCTCAATCCCCGCTACCTCCGCCTGGCGACCCCGCCGGGCGAGCGCTCGATGGTCCGCCTCCCCGTCGCCACCGGCCCGGCGGTCCAGGTGGCCTACGCCGAACTGCCGGCGTCGAAGCGGGTTACCTACGTCGAGCATTGGGTGAGGAAGGGCGAGACCATGGGCGGCATCGCGCGCCGCTATCGCGTGTCGCTTTCGGCGCTCCAGGACGCGAACCCGCGGGTCAAGCCCAAGTCGCTGCGTGTGGGCCAGCGCCTGATCATCCCGACCGGCTCCGGCGGGGCGGCCTCCTACGCCGCGCGCTACGACGACGAGCCCCGCGCCGCCAAGGGCGGCAGCTCCGCGCGCCAGTACCACCGGGTGAAGCCGGGCGAGAGCGTCTGGTCGATCTCGCGGCGCTACGGCATCTCCGAGACGAGCCTCAAGCGCATGAACGGCCTGCGCGGCAACAAGGTCCTCGTCGGCCAGCGGCTCCGCGTCCGGTAATCCATCACGGAGGCGCTGAGAACAGCAACAGCGTTCACCGCGGAGGCGCGGAGGGCGCAGAGAAAATGAAAAGCGGGGTGATGGGGACGCTCCCCACCACCCCGCTTTCTTGTTGTTGCTGTTGCAGTTCACCCAAAAGCTGTTGCCGTTCTCTGCGTCCCCTGTGCCTCTGCGGTGATTCCCTCCGCGGCCCTCCGCGCCTCCGCGCCTCCGCGGTGGAGTACCTGCTCAGGTCCCCACTGGAACCGAGTCCAGGACCACCGGAACCTGGGGAGCGGGAACCTCCACTGCCGCCGGCCGCACCGGGGCCTTCCGCTTGAGCCCCATCACCCAGCCCTCATACCCGTTCGACGGGTCGCCGCCCGCCGCCAGGATGTCCCGCACCCGCTGCGGGCCGCGGTTGTACGCCAGCAGCGCCAGCCGCAGGTCGCCGTCGAAGTGCCCCAGCAGGTCCTTCAGGAACCGGAACCCGATCCTGAGGTTCGTGTCCCGGTCGTACAGCTGCCGCTCGGTAATGCCCGCCTGGTAGAAACGCGCGGTCGGCAGCCGCACCTGCGTATACCCGATCGCGCTTGCGCTGCTCCGGGCCTTCGACTTGAAGTTGCTTTCCACCTGCACCAGCCGGAACCCGATCGAGGGATCGATTCCCTCACTCAGCGCCACGTCGTGGATCGACGTCGCCAGGTCGGCCGGGATCTGGTACTGGGTGGAGTACTTGAGGATCGTCTCCGCCCGCTCGGTCGCGAGCTTCGCCACCGCCAGGTCGCCCCGGGCCGCGCTGAGCTGCACCTGCAGGTCCGCCACTTCGCGGGAGGCGAATTCGAGACCCGACGCCTCGGTCTCGTCCGCGGCGCGCACGCCGCGGGTGAGCCCGGCAGCCATGCCCAGCGCGGCCACGACCGCCGCCAGCAGGGTGCCGCGAAGTGCGAGCTGGCGCAGGGTCGGCCGTTCGGGCATTTCGTACTTCGAAGTCGGTTTCCTCACCGTGCCTCCTCGGGACTGGCCTCCGGACCGGCTGGCCTCGCCCAGTCGCCGCGCGCTCCACCGGATTTCCGGAGCAGGCGGATGTCTTCGATCGTCATCCCGCGGTCCACGGCCTTGACCATGTCGTAGACGGTCAGGCACGCGACGGCGACTGCGGTCAGCGCTTCCATCTCCACGCCCGTGCGCGCGGTCGCGCGCACTGTGGCGGTGATTCGCACGCCCGGCATTCCCGTGTCCGGTTCGGCCCGGACCTCGACCGTGTCGAGCGGCAGCGGGTGACAGAGCGGGATCAGGACGCTCGTCTGCTTCGCCGCCAGGGTGCCGGCCAGCTCCGCGGTGCGGAGCACTTCGCCCTTGGGAAGGCCCGATGCCAGCGCCTTCAGGGCTTCCGGGCTCATCCTCACCGAGCCCGAGGCGACGGCTTCCCGCGCCGTCACCGCCTTCGCCCCGACATCCACCATCCGGGGCCGTCCTTCCTCGTCCAGGTGCGAGAGCTTCCCGCCCGTCCCGCCCGCCCCGCCCGTCATAGCCTCGCCCCTAGCTCCACTCCCAGCACCCCCGCCAGCAACTGCGGATTCACGTTCCCCTGCGCCGCCTCCCGCGCCACTGCCACCCGGCCCTGCGCATCCAGCAGCGCGTCCAGCGGGCGCCGCCCCAGTCCCCGCGGAATCGGCCGTCTCGCCTTGCCGCCCGCCGCCTCGCGCGCCGCCTCGCCCAGCAGGTCCGCCATTGCGTCGAGCATCGCGGTGAACCCGCCCCGTGCCGCGAACGGTCCCTGCGACAGTGCCGCGCCCAGCCGCGTCTCCGGTCCCGCCAGTACCGCCTCGAGGAAGGTGCCTGCGTCGCGATACGCCTTGGCGGCCTCGTCCGCATCGTCACTCAGTGCGGCGCCGATCGCCCCTTCCGCGCGCCGCACCCGTTCCTCCAGGTCCTTCCCCTTGGGCGCCGGGTCGAGGCGCGCCGACAGGAAGTCCCGGACCTCGTCGTCCGTGAGCCTTCCCAGCCTCACCGCCACCGCCCGCGACCGGATCGTCGCCAGGAGCCGCCGCGGCTCCGATGCCGTCAGCACGAACGTCGTGCCCCCCGGCGGTTCCTCCAGGAGCTTGAGCAGCGCGTTGGCTGCATCCTCCTGGCCTTCCTGAACCGCGAGCCGCTCCGCGTCGCCCACCAGGAACACCCGCCCTCGGCCCTCCACCGTCGTGAGCACTGCGCGCCGTCCGATCAGCCGCGCCGTCGCCACTCCGTGTCCCGCGAGGCCGTCTGGTGCGCCCCACAGCGGTTTTTCCCGCCGTTCGGCCAGGACTCCCGCGATCGCCTCTTCGACTTCTTCCACCTGCTTGTCGGCCTCGCCGGCCTTCGGCCGCGGGACCGGTATCATCCAGTGCACGTCGGGGTGCGCGAGGCCCAGGACCAGCCTGCACTCACGACACTCTCCGCAGGGCTCGACCTCCCCGTCCTGCCCATCCTTACAAAGGGTCCTCTGCGCCACCCAGAGCCCGAACCGCTGCTTCCCCACCCCTGCCGGCCCCACCACCAGGATCGTCTGGGGCAGCTTGCCGCCCCCGACCGCCTCGGCGATGGACCGTCGTGCCTCGAGGTGTCCCACCAGCGGGTGCATTGTCACGGTGGCAAACTAGATGCTAAGTCGAAATGGGGGAGTCTGGCTATTGTAACATCTTTTTCGACAACAACTTATGCGATTCGGGGCCGCTGTGCAGTGAGCCAAAATGGCTGAGTGTCGCTTTGCGAGCGCTTACTCACATCAAAATAAATGCGAGCAGTCGCTCACAAATTGCCTAACTCTTGGGCGCATTGGAACTTGCCGATTGTGATCCCGGTCACACCGATCGCTTCCCTCCACTGCCCCGACGTACCGCGATGGCAGACCGAGCTGTCTAACTTCCCGACGTGTGGAAACTGGCCGGTCCGGCGCCATAACTCCCACCCAGGACCCACTGTCCCGCCGCCGCACCCCCGCATCGGCGGTCTGTCCCGCAGGGGCCTCAACCAGCGGCATTGCCGCCACTGTCACGTCATCACCTCAACACCAACCTCCCTGGACCGCGTGCCACCCATCCCCAATCCGTCCTCCGCGCCATCCACGCTGCTGCGGTGAAGCAACCGGGGCGGGGGCGAGGAGCGGCCCGTTCACCGCTCACCGAGGCCGCGGTCCCGCCTTTCCCGGACGAAGGCCGGCCGACCCCCCTAACTCCCCGCATTCCAACAGCTTGTAATCCGATTCCCACCACGCTATTCTCCATCCCTCCTTCCCGAGTAGCTCAGTTGGTTAGAGCAGCTGACTGTTAATCAGCGGGTCGGGGGTTCGAATCCCTCCTCGGGAGCTGCCAGGCCGGTGCGCCTCTCCGCGCACCGGCCTTCGTTTTTGCCCGTCCTGCCCGTCCCGCCCGTCCTGCCTCCCGTATATTCGCCCGATGCCCACGCCGCTCCACCTGGTCGCCGACCTCGCCCTTGTGCTCTGCACCGCGGCCCTGGTCACGATCCTGTTCCAACGCTTCCACCTCCCGGTCATCCTGGGCTACCTGCTCGCCGGCGTCCTCATCGGGCCGCACGTGGCCTTCACGCCCACCGTCGATGTCGCGGTCATCCACACCCTCGCCGACCTCGGCGTGATCCTCCTGATGTTCTCGCTCGGCCTCGGCTTCACCATCCAGAAGCTCGCCCGCATGGCGCCGACCGGCGGTGTCGTGGCTCCGCTCGAGATGGGCGTGACCTTCTCGCTCGCCTATCTCGTCGCGTCGCTCCTCGGCTTCTCCCCGCTCGGCGCCGTCCTCGCCGGTGCGGTGTTCTGCGTTTCGTCCACGATGGTCGTGGCCCGCACCTTCGAGGAGCTCCACGTGGGCGGCGAGGTCGCCGACCGCGCCTACGGCATCCTCGTCTTCGAGGACCTCGTCGCCATCGTCGTGCTGGCGGGCATCACCGCGCTCGTCGGTGGCCAGGGCGTCTCCGCCTCCTTCCTGGGCGGCGAGATGGCCCGCCTCGGCCTCTTCGTCGCTGCCCTCATCGTCGCCGGCCTGCTCGTCGTGCCCCGCGCCGCGCGCATGGTCGTCCGCCTCCGCCGTGCCGAGACCACCGTCGTCGCCGCAACCGGTTTCGCCTTCGCCGTTGCCATCCTCGCACTCCGCGCCGGATTCTCCGTGGCACTGGGCGCGTTCGTGGCCGGCGCGCTGGTGGCCGAGTCCGGCGCGGGCCGCATCGTGGCCGACTCGGTTCGCTCCCTGCGCGACGTCTTCGCCGCCGTGTTCTTCGTGGCGATCGGCATGCTTGTGGATCCAGCGGTGGTCGCGCGCGTCTGGCCCAGCGCGCTCCTCTTCACCGCGGTCGTGTTCGTGGGGAAGCTGGTCGGGGTGACGGTGGGCACATTCCTCACCGGTTCTCCGGTGCGTACCTCGATCCAGGCCGGGCTCTCGCTCGCCCAGATCGGCGAGTTCTCGTTCATCATCGCGGGGCTGGCCGTGGTCTCCCGCCAGGTGGATCCCTCCTTCCTCGCTGTCACCGTCACGGCCGCGGTGTTCACCATCGCCGCCACCCCGCTGCTCGTCGGCCGTGCGGAGGAGATCGCCCTCTGGGTGGACCGCCGGCTTCCCAAGGCGCTCCAGACCTGGGTCGGCCTGTACGGCTCCTGGCTCGAGGGGCTGCGCTCCGCCCGGGATACGGCGCGTGGTGCCGCGCGCCCCCGCGAGGTGCGGGTGATCGTGATCGACACGGTGGTGCTCGCCGCCATCGTCATCGGCGCGGCGCTCACCCGGCCCTGGGCGGTGACCGCGCTGCAGGGCGACTTCGGCCTCAGCCCCCGGGCGGCCGGCGTGGCGGTCGTGGCACTGGTCCTCGCGGCCACGTTCCCATTCCTCGTCGGGATCATCGGCAACGGCCGGCTGCTGGCGCGCCGGCTCGCCGACCAGGCGTTCGCCAGCCGCGCCACCGATCTCGACATGGCGCGCGCGCCACGAAGCGCGCTGCAGCGCACCATCGAGGTCATGATCGTGCTGCTGATCACCGCGCCGCTCGTGGCGGTGACCCTGCCGTTCGTCCCGCTCTACGGCGGTCTGGGTGTGCTGGGGATGGTCCTGCTGCTCGGCGTGATCGCCATCTGGCGCACCGCGGCCGACCTGCGCGGCCACGTGCGGGCCACCGCCGAGGTTGTGGCCGAGGCACTCGCGCGCCAGGGGACGGCCGGCATGTCCGATTCGATGGCGGTCATGCGGATGACGCTGCCCGGCATCGGCGCGCCCACCTCGGCCGCGATCCCGCCGGGCAGCCCGGCGGTCGGCCGTTCGCTGAAGGAGCTGAACCTGCGCGGGCGGAGCGGTGCCACCGTGGTGGCGCTGGTGCGGGGGCAGGAACGCATCCCGTTCCCCGATGCCGACGCCAGGCTCGCCGCGGGCGACCTGGTGGCCCTCGCCGGCACCAGCGCCGCGGTCGAGACCGCCCGGGCCATGCTGTCGGGGGAGCGTGCGATGACTGGGCTCTATCCGATTCCCGCCGGAGTTGCGGCCACCCGCGCCGGGACCGCCACGAAGGCCGGCGCCTAGCCCCCGGCGTCGAGCGCGCGCCAGCAGTACCAGGCCGCCACGGAGCGATACGGGCGCCACCGCTCGCCCTCGGCCATCAGCTCCTTCGCAGTCGGCATCGCGGTGAATCCGGCGGCGCGCGCGAATCCCTTGCGCACGCCGAGGTCGTCCACCGGCCACACGTCCCCGCGGCCCAGCCGGAAGAGCAGGAACATCTCCACGGTCCACCGGCCCACGCCGCGCACCTCGGTCAGCCGTTCGACGATCTCGTCGTCCGGGAGCCGGCGCAGCGTGGCGAGCCCCGGTACGGTGCCGTCGAGCGCTCGCCGTGCCAGGTCGCGCATCGCGGCGGTCTTGGCCCGCGAGAGGCCTGCCCCGCGCAGCTTCGCCTCCGGCAGCGCCAGCATCCGGTCTGGGGAAGGGAAGCGGTTCCCGCCCAGCGCCTCCACCCGGGCATGGATCGTGCCCGCCGCGCGCCCACTCAGCTGCTGGTACACGATCGCCTCCGCGAGCGCCTCGTACGGGCTCTGCGCCGGCGCGAGGTCCGGTGCGAACGGCCCGCCCCGGCGCATCAGCGGACGGAGGACCGGGTCCCGCCCCAGCACCGCGAGCGCGGCGCGCGCGTCGAATGCCAGGCCGGTCGTGCGATACCCGCCCGCGGCCACCGAGCGGTCGAGCCGCACCCCTTCGGCGGCCAGCAGCCATTCCTTGGTGGCGAGACCGCCGGCGCCGCTGTACCCTCCCGGATGGGCCCCCGACGCCACCACGCGATGGCACGGTACCACGACCGGCCACGGATTCCCCGCGATGGCGCGGCTCACACCGCGCGTGGCGCCGGGCTCCTTGGCCCTGGAGGCCAGCCAGGCGTGGCTCACCACCGAGCCGGGCACGAGTCCGCGCACCAGCTTGAGGACCCGGGCGTGGAAGGGTGGGATGCGTGAGACGTCGAGCGCGACGTCGCTGAACCCCTGCGGGCTGCCCTCCAGGTGGCGGCCCACCCGCCGCGCGGTGCGACGCACCCAGCCCGGCACCGTGCGAGCCCGGCTCGAGCCGTCGGGAACGCGCGGCGTGCCGGATTGCTCCCCGTCGGTGGCCGCGAGGGCCACACCGGCGAGCCCCGCCTGGTTCCAGAGGAGGGCGAACGGACCCGCCGACGATTCGAAGACCGCGTGCGTGATGGTCATGGGCTGCCGGAACGGAATCTAGCAGCCGCCACTCCGCTACCGTCGAGGACACGACGCCTGCCGCTCTCTCGCGCCTCGCCGCGCTTTCGCTGCTCATCGCAGCCTGCCAGAAGACGCCCGGGCCTGCCGCCGATGCCGAACAGCCTGCCGCCCAGCCGTCCGGTCCGCCCGCCGTCCAGCCGGCCACACAGCTCGCCGGCGAGCCCACCGCGTTCTCCTGTGAGCCCGAGTACCGGTTCCTGGCCGTTCACCACAGGGACACCGACCGGATGTCGCTCCGCCTTGCCGATGGCACCCTCGAGCTCGAGCACCTGCCGTCCGCGTCGGGTGCGAAATACGGCGCAGGCTCGACCGTGTTCTGGAACCGGGGCACCGAGGCGACGCTCGAGCACGAAGACCGCACCTGGCAGTGCCGGGTCAACGTGCGCGACACCGATGTCGAGCGGATTCGCCTCGCCGGCGCCGAGTTTCGGGGCTGGGGCAACGAGCCCGGGTGGGTCCTGACGGTATGGCGGGACAGCGTCGTACTGGTGAACAACTATGGCGCGGACACCCTCCGGTTTCCCGGCGGGACGCCTGAGGTGGATTCGGCCACCGGCCGGCGGTTCTGGAGCCTCACGGCCGGGGAACGCGAGCTCACCTTGGCCATCGCTGCTGCACCCTGCCGCGACGACATGAGCGGGGAGGCCTTCGAGTCCACCGTGCAGTACGTGCTGGACCGCCTCACCACGCGTCGCGGGTGCGGGCGGGCGCTGCAGTGACGCTCGGGCCGCCGAATGATCCACCACTGTGGGGTGCGTTGCGCAGATTTGTGATGCGAGTCCCACGCGCGGTCCGCTGGCACGGCCGTTGCCCGTCTATGCGGCGAGGCCTCGTCCGTCTCCCCAGATGGAGGTTCTGGACGGGGGCCGAGAACTGGTCCCTTGCATGAGGCGGCACTACAGGTGTTTCGCATCCGCTTTCTCACGCCCGCGCTGCTCGATGGGCAGGGGTCACCCCTGGCCGGGGCCGAGCTGCTCCTTGGCACTGACCGGGTTCGGTTCCTGGCCGACCTCCGGTACTGGGGCATCGGCGAGTACGAGCGGCAGTGGCGGGAGGGGATTTCGCGGCTGGTGCACGGTGGGGTGGCGTCGGCGCTGGTCACCGCTTATGGCGGGCCCGACCCGGACGCGTCGCATCGCATGTGGGGCCTCTGGCGTGATGCCGACCATGTCTACGCCCAGGAGCTGACCGTCCTCGCCTCGGAACTGGACGCGCCCTTCGATCCCTCGGCGCCGTGGCCCCACGTCGGCGAGCACGTCCCCGCAGCGGAGCAGGGGCTCTCCATCCTCGAGCTTCGCTGCGACCTCCTCCCCCTGCTCGCGGCCTGGTTCTTCCCGACACTCCCCTGGCCCTGGGCCGGCGGCTGGGGCAACGCCGCGGCCTGAGCCGGCAGACGCCGGCGGTGTGTCCGGGGACGCACCGCCGGCCAGCGGAAGCCGGACTCAGTGCCCGGCGCCGCTCAGTGAAGTCGCCAGCTTCTCCATTGCCTGGTCGATCGTGAAGCTCGCCGCCTTCTGCCGCGGCGGATAGTCCTTGAACGTGGCCAGGAAGGGCGCGATCAGGGCCTGCGCCGCCATGATCATGTAGGCCTTGGACATGTACCAGTCCCAGTAGGTGTTCGAGGTGAGGTCCGCCCGTTCGAACGGGTCGGTGCGCAGGTTGTAGAGCTTCGGGATCCGGAGCACGGTGAACGGTTCCGCCCATACCTGCAACGTTCCCTGGCAGCGCTGCTCCATGAAGACGGCCTTCCAGTTGCCGGCGCGGATGGCCACCAGGTCGCCGTCGTCGCTGAAGTAGATGAAGCCCTGCCGCGGGCTCTTCGTCCCCTTCTCGGTCAGGAACGGCAGCAGGTTGTAGCCGTCGATGTGGACCTTGAACCGCTTCTCTCCGGCCTTGTGGCCCTTCTTGAGTTTCTCGACGATTTCCGGCTCGCCTGCCGCCGCGAGGAACGTGGGCAGCCAATCGTGGTGCTGCACGATCTCGTTCGACACCACGCCCGCCGGGATCCTGCCCGGCCAGCGGACCATGAGCGGCACCCGGAAGGCGCCCTCCCAGTTGGTGTTCTTCTCGCTGCGGAAGGGAGTCATCCCGCCGTCGGGCCAGGTGTTCATGTGGGGCCCGTTGTCGGTGGAGTACATCACCAGGGTGTTCTCCGTGATGCCCAGCTCTTCGAGGTAGTCCAGGAGCTGGCCCACGTTCTTGTCGTGATCCACCATCGCGTCGTGATAGAACGACTGGTGCGGGCCCGCCTGGCCCAGGCTCTTCGGCTTGGTGTGGGTGCGCAGGTGCATGTGGGTGGTGCTCACCCAGCAGAAGAACGGCTTCCCCGCGCGGTGCTGCCGCTTGATGAAGTCCTTGGCCGCCGTCACGAACTCATCGTCGCAGGTCTCCATCCGCTTCCGGGTGAGCGGCCCCGTGTCCTGGATCTTCTGCTTGCCCACCCGGCCCCAGCGCGGTTCCTCGGTCGCGTCGTCCTTGTCCGTCGCCCGGCAATGGAGCACCCCGCGCGGGCCGAACTGCGCCTTGAACCGCGGATCCGTGGGATAGTCGGGGTCCTCCGGGTCCTCTTCCGCGTTCAGGTGGTAGAGGTTGCCGAAGAACTCGTCGAACCCGTGCACCGTCGGCAGGAACCGGTTCAGGTCCCCGAAGTGGTTCTTGCCGAATTGCCCCGTCGCGTACCCCAGCGGCTTGAGCAGCTCCGGGATCGTCGGGTCTTCTCCCTGGATGCCCGTCGGCGCGCCCGGCAGGCCCACCTTCGACAGGCCCGTGCGGAACACGCTCTGCCCGGTGATGAACGCGGCCCGGCCGGCGGTGCACGACTGCTCGCCGTACGAGTCGGTGAACATCATCCCCTCCCGCGCGATCCGGTCGATGTTCGGGGTCCGGTAGCCCATGAGCCCGTGCGTGTAGCAGCTCAGGTTGGCGATCCCGATGTCGTCACCCCAGATCACCAGGATGTTCGGCGGGGTGGATGAGTTCGACTGGCTTGACTTGTTCGTCCTCGGTTTCTGTGCCATGTGATGCTCCTCTCGATTGCGTTACCGCTCCTGCCCGTCCTGCCCGTCCTGCCCGTCCTGCCCGTCGCGCCTACCCGAACGGCCCGACGCGGAACACCATGCTCCCGATCGCGACCAGGCCGACGATCAGGAGGAGCACCGCAATGACCAGCGTGAACGACACCGGGAACTGGCTCTCGCCGTGGATGAGCCCGGCGGCCTTCATGGAGGCCCGTTCCTCGCGGAGCCCCACCATGAACCGGACATGGTAGACGATGCCCACCACCAGCATCCCGATGCCGAGGGCCACCAGGGTCACCCCGAAGTTGCGCGCGGCCCGGGCCCCGCTCAGCACCTCCGACTCCTGCAGCTTCTGGAACACCTGGTAGATGGTGAACCCGAAGCCGATCAGCGACAGGGAGGTCCGCATCACCGACATGAGCGTGCGGTCGGCGCTCAGCCGGGTCCGCTGAAACGACATCCCGGTGCGCCGCGCAGCGAGCTCGGTTGCCGGGTCGAAATCCGGCTGCCCCGCCACGCGCGCGGGCGTTGTCGCGTCCATGCCGCCTCCTCCCTCGTGTGCGCCCGCGTTCCCCGCGGGTGGCCGGGCCGGCCCCCGGGTTCTAGCCTCCCGCCGTCGGGCCGAGGTGCGCTCCCAGGTCCTGCAGTGCCCGGAGGATCAGTTCGGCGGCCAGCGCCACCTGCAGCACGCCGAGCACCGCCCCCAGGATCTGCAGCGCCACCTGCCTTATCCCCCCGACGATCCGGTGGGCAAAGAGCATCGCGAGGAGGTTGAGCACCATCACCCCGAGCAGGATCGCCACGATCTCGACCGCGCGTTGCGAGTCCTGGGTGTTCGCCAGCATCACGATCAGCGCCGCGATCCCGTAGGGTGTGACCAGGGTGGGGAAGGTGACCCGCATCGCTGCGGCCATCGCGTCGCCCGGGAGCGGCGGCGGCGCCGGTGCCGGCCGGTACTGCTCCAGCACCACCTGCAGCCCGACCAGGAGGAAGATCAACCCTCCGGAGAGCATCATTGCCGGGACGGAGATCCGCCAGTTCTGCATCAGGAACCGGCCCCCGAACCCGCCCGCCAGTACCGCCACCACTGCCAGGACGAAGGCGCGCACGGCGATTCGCCGGGTCGTCGCACGGTCGAACTCGCGCGTCTGCGCGGCGAATGGGCCGACCACCTTGAGCGGCCCCAGCGTCACGAAGAAGAGCGTGAACACCGCCCCGAGGCTCAGCAGGCCGCCGGGATCACCCTGGACCGGCATCGTGTCCTCCGCTCGAAGCTTCCCGCTGCGTTGCGTGCATCGCCTCGATGTCCCGCTCCAGGAAGTAGGTCAGGAACGTCCGGATCGCGGCGATCGCCCCCACTCGGCCGATCTCCTCCCAGCCCGAGTCGATGATCGTCCGCACGATGTCCGCCCCGAGCTGGAAGGTGAGCGCGGCCACCAGCCAGTGCGCGAACCCCATCCACACCCGTCGCCGCTCCCAGCCGCTCGTCCGGCCGCGGACCACCCGCTGGCCGATGGCGACGATGGCCTCCGCTGCGCCGATCACGACCATGAGCAGCGAGAGCCCGTCCAACCCGAGCGCGACGTAGCGCGCCGCGTTGTGCAGCGCGCCTTCCATCACTCCTCACTGCTCCTGCGGCGGGACTGGGCAACGCGGCCACCATTGGTCAACCGCACGATGCACCGGAACCCCAGGTGACAGGTCGAGGTGTCGATCGCCTGCGCCATCCGGGCCGCGGGCCGGTAGCGGTGGCAGTAGTTCGGCGCGCAGAGGTACGAGCCCCCCTTCATCACCTTCCGGGGAATACGCACGTCCGGCGTCCGCGGGTCATAGCTGTCCTCGAGCTTCGCCCCGCGGGGATTGTCCAGCGTGCAGCAGGGGCTCTTGATCGTCCCGTGGTGCTGGTACCAGTCGCTGGTCCATTCCCACACGTTTCCGGCCATGTCGTGCAGGCCGTAGCCGTTCGCCGGGAATGACCCCACCGGCGCGGTCCACTCGTGGCCATCCTCGAGCAGGTTCTCGAAGGGGAACCGGCCCTGCCAGGTGTTGGCCATCATCTGCCCGCCGGGCGCGAAGTCCTGGCCCCAGGTGTAGGGCGCCCCCTCGAGCCCGCCCCGGGACGCGAACTCCCACTCCGCCTCGGTCGGCAGCGCCTTGCCCGCCCACGTCGCGTACGCCTCGGCGTCCTCGTACGCCACGTGCACCACGGGATGGTCCCACAGCTTGTCGAGCGAGCTGTCCGGCCCGCGGGGGTGCTGCCAGTCCGCCCCCGCCAAGTACGCCCACCAGTTGTAAGGGTTGCGCAGGTCCACCGGCCCGGTGGCCTTCCGGAACATGACTGAGGAAGGCACCAGCAGCTCGGGTTTCGCGCCCGGATAGTCCGCCGCATCCGCCGGCCGCTCCGCCAGCGTCACGTGGCCCGTCGCCTCCACGAACCGCGCGAACTCCCGGTTGGTGACGGTGCGCGGGTCCATCCAGAAACCGCGGACCGCCGCCTTGTGGGCCGGGGCTTCCTCCGGATAGTGGCCGTCGGATCCCATCAGGAACGCCCCGCCCGGGATCCAGGCCATCCCTCCGGTTCTGGCAGGCACGCGGTGCTCTCCCGATGTTTGGTCGGCGACGATAACCTGCACGTCCCGGATCGTTCCGCCAGCCCCGCCTTGCGTGGTCAACGGTTGCGGTGGACCATCCAGAATGCGCCCCGATACCCCCGCCGGGAGAGTCTGGTTCCGGTGACCCCACCCGCCGAATTCCGCCGTCAGGCCCACGCCCTGGTGGACTGGATCGCGGACTACCTCGACACCCTCGAGGCCCGCCCCGTCACGCCCGACACGACCCCTGGCGCCACCGCTGCCCGGCTGCCGACGAGCCCGCCCGAGCACGCCGAGCCTTTCGCCGACATCTGGCGCGACTTCGAGGACCTGGTACTCCCGGGCATGGCCCATTGGCAGCACCCCGGTTGGATGGCGTACTTCCCCGCGAGTTCGAGCGGGCCGTCCATTCTCGCCGAGATGGCGACTGCGGCGCTCGCCGCCCAGTGCATGTCCTGGCAGACCTCCCCCGCGGCGACCGAATTGGAGCAGGTCACCCTCGAGTGGCTGCGCCAGCTCATCGGGTTGCCCACGGGATTCATCGGCTCGATCCAGGACACCGCCAGCACCGCCACCCTCGTGGCCGTGCTCTCGGCCCGGGAGCGCGCCACCGGTGGCGGGTTCGCGGCCGCCGGCGCCTCCGCGGCCGGCGCCGGCCTGCTGGTCGCCTACGCCTCGGAGGAGGCCCACTCCTCCGTGCCCAAGGCGGTCCGCCTTGCCGGTTTCGGCGAGGACCGGCTCCGCCGGGTGCCGGTGGATGACACGTTCGCCCTCCGGCCTGACCGGCTCGCGGAGCTGATGGATGCCGACCGCGCGGCCGGCCTCATCCCCGCCTGCGTCGTCGCTACCGTGGGCAGCACCAGCTCGACCGCGCTCGATCCGCTGCGCCCGATCGGCGAGCACTGCGCCCGCCACGGCGCCTGGCTCCACGTGGACGCCGCGTATGCCGGGAGCGCCGCGGTCTGCCCCGAGCACCGCGCCATGCTCGACGGCGTCGAGCGTGCCGACAGCTTCGTCTTCAATCCCCACAAGTGGCTGCTCACCAACTTCGACTGCTCCGCCTACTTCGTTCGCGACCCGGCCCTGCTGGTCCGTACCTTCGGCACGGCGCCCGCGTACCTTCGCGGGGCCCACGACGCCGAGGTCCCCAACTACCGCGACTGGGGCATCCAGCTCGGCCGCCGCTTCCGGGCGCTCAAGCTCTGGTTCGTCCTGAGGAGCCTGGGCGTCGAGGGACTGCGGGAGCACATCCGGAAGGGAATTGCGTCGGGGAGGCTGCTCGAAAGGCTCGCGCGCGAGGAGCCAGGCTGGGAGGTCGTCGCCCCCGCGCCCCTGGCCCTGGTCTGCCTGCGGCACGCGCCGAACGGCGCATCACCCGAAGCCGCCGACGAGCACAACCGCCGGATCCTCGCGCGCGTGAACGGCGACCGCCGCTTTCACCTCACGGGAACGATCCTCGGCGGGCGCCAGGTCATCCGCGTCGCCGTCGGCGGTCGGCTCACCGAAGAACGCCACGTCCGCGCGGTGTGGGAGGAGCTCCGGCATGCGGCCGCCGGGTAGCGGGCTCCGGACGGCGAATCTCCGGTGGCGTCTCACCGCCACCCTCCTGGCCGCTGTGGCGCTCGGGTCCTGTGGCGGCGACTCCTCCTCCGCGCCCTCCGGGCCCACCCGCTCCTTCCTGATGGGCTTCTCGGCGATCCCGCCGCGGCCGGACCCCGACATCGTCGTCCCGGGCATCGACCGGTGGGACGATCGTGCCGACGCTGCGATCATGCACGTCTCGCCCCGCTGGGACGCGTTGCTCGATGGCATCCCCGCGGCCGACGTCGTCGAGGCGCTCGAGCTTCCGCTCGCGGCCCTCTACCGGGCCCGCGGGATGGAGCTCGTCTTCGTCGTGGACCCGACCAACGGGCTCGACCGGAGCGCGGACGCGCCTGAGCTCGTGGCCCGCGGACGCAGCATCACCGAGCCCGCGATCCAGGACCTCTATCGCGAATGGGCGGGGGAGGTGGCCGCTCAGCTCCCGCCGGATTGGTTGGGTCTCGTTGCGGAGACCAACCTGATCCGCGCGGCAGCGCCCGCGCCGGTGTACCAGGCGCTCGTCACCATGGCGAATGCCGCGGCCGCGGAGATCGACGCCGCTGGAATCGACACCCGGCTGTTCGTGAGCGTGCAGGTGGAGGTGGCGTGGGGCCGGCCTGCGGGGCCGTACGCCGGCATCGCCCAGGACCTCGCCGACTTTCCGTTCGTCGAGGCGCTCGGCCTGTCCAGCTATCCGTATCTCAGTGGCTTCAGCGATCCGGAGGACATTCCGCTCGAGTACTATGGCCGGGTGGGGCAGGGCACCTCACTGCCGCTGCTGGTGGTCGAGGGCGGGTGGCGGTCGAAGCCGGTGGGCGCGGTCGCATTGTCGCCGGAAATGCAGCGCCGCTACATCGAGCGCCAGGCGGAGCTGCTCGAGGAGGCTGGAGCGCGCGCCGTTTTTCAGCGCACTTTCTTCGACCTCGACCTCGCCGCCATCCCAGAGCTGCCCGGCTCGGCCCTGTCCCTCTTCGCGAACCTCGGTCTGGCCGACGTCGACATGAACCCGAAGCCCGCGCTCGAGCCGTGGGATGACGTGTTCAGCCGGCCGTACCGGCCCTAGCTACCGCTCACCGCTCACCGCTCACCGCTCACCGAGGCCCCGACCTCAGCCTCGGGCCGCGTAGGCTGCCGACCCCCCATCTCCAGCACCCTCTCCAGGTACCGGCCCGTCACCGATTCCGGCACCCCCGCCACCCCTTCCGGTGGCCCCTGCGCCACCACCCGCCCGCCTGCCGAGCCCGCCTCCGGTCCGAGGTCGATCACCCAATCCGCCCGCTTGATCAGGTCCAGGTGATGCTCGATCACCAGGACCGTATGCCCCGCCTCGACCAGCCGGTCGAACACCTGCAGCAGGATCCGCACGTCCTCGAGGTGGAGCCCCGTGGTTGGTTCGTCGAGGATGTAGAGCTTCGTGCCCCCCTCGGTCCGCTTGCCCGCCTGTCCGCCTGCCCGCCCGCCCGCCGTCGTCAGCTCCCGCGCGATCTTGAGCCGCTGCGCCTCGCCACCCGACAGCGTCGTGGCCGGCTGCCCCAGCCGCAGGTAGCCCAGCCCCACCTGCCGCAGCTGGTGCAGGGCCGCGCCGAGCTTGGGCTGGTGCTTGAACCGCTGGGACGCCTCCTCGACCGTCCACTGCAGCACGTCGTGGATCGAGTGGCCGTGGATTTTCACCTCCAGCACCTCGGCCTTGAACCGGGTCCCCTCGCACACCTCGCACGGCACGAACACGTCGGCCAGGAAAACCATCTCCACCTGCACGTGCCCCGCGCCCTCGCACGCCTCGCACCGTCCGCCCGGCAGGTTGAAGGAGAAGGTGCTCGCGGTGTAGCCCCGCGCCCGCGCCAGCGGTTGGCTCGCGAACAGCTCCCGGATCTCGTCGAAGCCCTTCACGTAGGTGATCGGGTTCGACCGCGGCGACCGCCCGATCGGCGACTGGTCCACCAGCACCACGTCGGTGAGCCGCTCCCAGCCCTCGAGCGCCTCCACCTCGCCCACTTCCTCACCCAGGTGGGTCTTCGCGCTGTGCTCGCCGTGGAGCCGGGCCTCGAGTTGCCGGTACAGGACGTCCTGCACCAGTGTGCTCTTGCCCGAGCCCGACACGCCCGTCACCGCCACCAGGGTGCCCAGCGGGATGTCCGCATCCACGCCCGCCAGGTTGTGCATCCTGGCGCCCCGGATCCGGAGCCAGCGGGGTCCCGCCACCCGGCGGAGGCTCGGCACTGCGATCCGGCGCTCCCCCCGGAGGTACTGGGCGGTGAGCGATGTGCCCGAGCCGTCCGGCGGACCCTCGTGCACCACGCGCCCACCGTGCTCCCCCGCTCCGGGGCCCAGCTCCAGCATCCAGTCCGCCGCGGAGATCGTCGCCGGGTCGTGCTCCACCACCACGACCGTGTTTCCGTAGTCGCGGAGCCGGCGCAGCACCGCGAGCAGCCGGTCGGTGTCTCGCGGGTGAAGCCCGATCGAGGGCTCGTCCAGCACGTAGAGCGCATCCACCAGCCGCGCCCCCAGCGCATTCGAGAGGGCGATCCGTTGCGCCTCGCCGCCCGAGAGCGTGCGCGTCTGGCGGTCGAGCGACAGGTAGCCGAGGCCGACGTCCAGCAGGAATGCCAGCCGGTCCCGCGCCTCGGCGAGCACCAGATCCGCCACCTGGCGTTGCGCCGGGGGCAGGTCGAGCTCCTCGAGCCACCCGGCGAGTTCTGCGATGGTGAGCGATGCCGCGTGCGCAATCGTCTCGCCGCCCACGCGCACCGCCAGCGCGTGCTCGTTGAGCCGCGTGCCGCCGCAGGAGGGGCAGGTCTTGGCCAGCTGGTACTGCCGCAGGAAGACGCGCACGTACTGCTTGTAGCGCTTCTCCTCGAGCTTCTTGAGAAAGGGGAAGATCCCGAGATACCGCCCGATCCTGCCGTAGAGCAGCTCGCGCCGATGCGCCGGCTTGAGCGCGCGCCACGGCTTGTCGGGATCGGCGCTCACCTGTTCGGCCGCCCGGAGCAGCAGCCGGCGCCGCGCCTCGTAGCGTGGCTTGGTCCACGGGTCGATCGCCCCGCCGCGGAGCGTGCGCTCGGCGTCGGGCACCACCAGCGACTCGTCGTACTCGAGGACCGCGCCGAACCCGTTGCATCCCTGGCATGCGCCGCGCGGGTTGTTGAAGGAGAAGAGGGCAGGGGTGGTCGGCACCGTCGGCGTGTCGCACACGCTGCAGGACGGAAATTCGGTGAACCGCACCCGGCTCCCGTCCTCGCGCACCACCACCGCCACCCCCTCCCCCTCCGCGAATGCTGTCTGCAGGGCCTCCACCAACCGCCCCAGCCCGTCCTGTCCGTCCTGCCCGTCCTGCCCGTCCTGCCCGTCCCGCTTCCTCACTACCAACCTATCGACCACCACCAGCAACTCTTTCGCCGCTGCCAGGTCCGTCCCGGCCGGCAGTTCCTCCACGTGCAGCATCACCCCGTCGGCGATCACCCGCACGAACCCGAGCGCGGTGAGGAACTCGACGATCAGCCCATGCATCCGCTCCTGCCCGTCTCCGCCCGTCCCTGCCCGTCTCCGCCCGTCCCTGCCCGTCTTGCCCGTCCTGCCCGTCCTGCCCGTCCCGCCCGTCCCGCCCGTCGGCAATGGAAAGGCCACCACCACCTTCCCGCCGCCACCCGTCTCCACCGCCGCTGCAGCACCCCCCGGCGTGTCCCGCCGCACCAGCGCCCCGCAGTTGCGGCAGTACGGCGTCCCCGCCCGCGCCCAGAGCAGGCGCAGGTAGTCGTACACCTCCGTGGCGGTGCCCACGGTGCTGCGGCTCGAGACGGTGGGATTCCGCTGTTCGATGGCGACGGCGGGCGCGATCCCCTCCAGCCGGTCCACCAGCGGCTTGGGCATCCGGTCGAGGAACTGCTTCGCATAGGTCGAAAGCGACTCGACGTATCGCCGCTGTCCCTCGGCATACAGCGTGTCGAACGCGAGCGAGCTCTTCCCCGACCCCGACGGCCCCGTCACCACCACCAGCGCGCGGCGCGGCAGGTCCACCGTGATGCCCTGGAGGTTGTGCTGGCGGGCGTTGACGATGCGGATCACGCCATCGGTCATGCCGAAAGGTAGTCCCGTTCACCGAGGCCCCGAACTTCGCTGGCCTCTCCAATGCCCCCCGACCCCCCGTTCACCGCCCTCCCGCCCTCCCTCCCTCCCTCCTTACGTTTCCCCCTCAATGGCCAGGCTCCTCACGCCGCGCATGATCCTCCGGGGCTTCGAGTTCTTCGTCCTCGCCTCCGCCCTGTCCTTCATTGGCATTCTCTGGTACGGCAACGACCTCGGCGCCTTCTGGGCTTCGCTCGGCGGGATCCGCTGGGGCTGGGTCCTCCTCGGCGTCGGCGTCGCCTCCCTCGACTGGCTCGGGGGCGGCCTCCGCCTCTGGGTCGTCGCCCGTCACCTCAAGCCCGACGTCTCGCTCAAGTCCCTGATCCTCACCGGGGGGATGGGCGCGTGGGGTGCGTACGTCACCCCGGCGCAGTCGGGCGCCGCGCCGATGATGATCTACACCATGCGGCGCCGGGGCATTCCCGTTCCCGTCGCCGCCACCGCGGTGCTGATGACCTTCATCGCCACGGTGGCCTTCTTCGCCCTCGCGGGCCCGGTCGCCATCCTCGCCGGGGCCGGCAAGTCCCTCGGCCAGAAGGGCGACGTCCTCGGCCTCTCGCTCTACGACCTCTTCCTCGGCAGCCTCTGGCTGTTCGTCGGCATCGGCGTTCTGCTCTGCGCCGTGATCCTCTTTCCGAAGCACTTCCACCGCCTGCTCCACCGCCTCACGGTCTGGGCCCGGCGGAAGCATCCCCGCTTCGCCCACCGGCTCGAGGCCATCGAGGCGGGGCTCGACGAGGCGCACCAGAGCGTGGTCGCGTTCAATTCCCCGAAGGGCTGGCTCGCCCTCCTCTGGGCCACGCTCATCTCGGGGCCGTCGCACGGGAACAAGCTGCTGGCGGGATACGTCGCCCTGCGCGCCGTGGGCATCGAGGCCCACTTCGTGGACATCCTGTTGCTGCAGACGATGATCACCTTCCTGCTCTACTTCTTCGCCCCGACGCCCGGCGGCTCCGGTGTCGCCGAGATCCTCTCCGCCGCCGTGATGTCGAGCTATGTCCCACGCGAGCTCACGCCCCTCTATACCATGATCTGGCGGATGGTGACGAGCTGGATCACCCTCGGCGTGGGCGGGGCGATCTTCTACTCCTGGGTGCGGAAGGGGCTCCGGGCCCTCGACCCGGCCCCCGGGCGGGAGCGGGCGGTTCCCGCGGCCTGAGGCATTCGATGGACCAGCAGGACGAGGCACCCGAACGACCCTACGACGCGGCGTTGCTTCGCCGCCTCCTGCGCTACGCGCTCCCCTACCGCAGGGATGTGGCGCTCGCGGTCGCGCTGCTGATGGCGGGCGGGCTCCTCGCGCTGGTCGGCCCTTGGCTCACCCAGCGCGCCCTCGACGTCGCCATCCCGCGCCGCGACGGCGGCATGCTGGTCCTCCTCACCGCCGCATTCCTTGGCGCACTGCTCGTCGAGTTCGTCCAGGAGTACGCCTCGACCCTGGTCACCACTCGCATCGGCCAGCGGGTGATGCTCGACCTGCGGGCCCAGCTCTTCGAACGCCTCCAGCGGCTCAGCATCTCCTACTTCGATCGCAACCCGGTCGGCCGCCTCATCACTCGCGTCACCTCCGACGTCGAGACCCTGAACGAGCTGTTCTCCAGCGGGCTCGTCGCCCTCTTCGGCGACTTCTTCACCCTCGCCGCGATCATGGTGGCGATGCTGGTGATGGACTGGCGGCTCGCCCTCGTGGCCTTCACGGTGGTCCCCCTCATCTGGATCATCGCCGTGATGTTCCGGCGGCGGATTCGCGACGCCTTCCGCGACATTCGCGGCAAGGTCGCGCGGCTGAACGCATTCCTGCAGGAGCACCTCTCGGGAATGCGGGTGGTGCAGCTCTTCGGGCGCGAGGAAGAGGCTGCCCGGCGGTTCGATGCCGTGAACCGCGACCATCTTGGCGCGCACCTGCGCGCCATCACCATCTACGCCGTCTTCCTCCCCATCGGCGAGGTCATTACCGCGGTGGCGCTCGCCTCGCTCCTCTGGGTCGGGGGCCTGCGCATCGGGGGCACGCTCACCGTGGGCGTGCTTGCGGCGTTCATCCAGCTCACCCGGCGCTTCTTCCAGCCGCTGCAGGACCTCTCCGACAAGTTCAACCTGCTGCAGAGCGCCATGGCCTCCTCGGAGCGGATCTTCCGGCTGCTCGACACGCCGGTCGAGGTGCCGGAGCCGCAGAATCCCGTCCCGCTCCCCGTCCCGCTCCGTGGCGAGGTGCGCTTCGAGGGGGTCTGGTTCCGCTATCGGGCGGAAGGACCATGGGTGCTCGAGGACGTGAGTTTCACGGCCCGTCCCGGCGAGACCGTCGCCCTCGTGGGCCACACCGGGGCGGGGAAGACCACGATCATCAGCCTGCTGCTGCGCTTCTACGATCCCGACCGCGGACGGATCCTGCTCGACGGCGTGGACATCCGCGACCCGTCCCTGTCCGACCTGCGCAGCGCCGTGGGCTACGTTCAGCAGGACCTCTTCCTCTTCGCGGGCGACATCGAGCGGAACATCCTGCTCGACGCAACGGGCGGTCGAGAGACGGCCGCCGCGGCCGCGCGCCGCACCGGCGCCGACCGGTTCATCGCCCGGCTGCCGAAGGGGTACGGCCACATCCTGGGCGAGCGGGGCCGCTCCCTGAGCGTGGGCGAGCGCCAGTTGCTCTCCTTCGCCCGGGCGCTCGCGCGCGATCCGGCCATCCTCGTGCTCGACGAGGCCACCAGTTCGGTGGATGCCGAGGCGGAGGCCCGCATCCAGGCCGCCGTGCGCGAGCTGATGAGCGGTCGGACCAGCCTCGTCGTCGCCCACCGCCTGAGCACCATCGTGGACGCGGACGAGATCCTCGTGCTCCACCACGGCCGCATCCGGGAGCGCGGCAACCACGCCACCCTCCTCGCCCAGGACGGCCTCTACCGCAGGCTCGTCCGCCTGCAGTTCGCTGCGCCTCCGGTCCCCGTCGCCCCCGACCCGGCCTAGTGGTTGTTCGCCCTTCCCGCCCGTCTTGCCCGTCCTGCCAGTCCTGCCCGTCCCGCCCGTCCTGCCCGCCTGCCCGCCTTCCTTGCGCCCCCCGCCGGCCAGCCGATAGGTTTTCCACCCCCGGATTCCCGATGGATGGACCCCGATTCTGATGCTGCAACTCGAGTTCGGCTCGCAGCGGTTTCCGCTCGCGGGTGATTCCTTTACGGTGGGCTCCGACTCGTCGTGCGACTTGGTCGTCGCCGGCGAAGACGTCCGGCCGCGCCACCTCGTCCTCACCCGCGAACGCACCGGATCGGTTTCCGTCCGTCCCATCCCCGGCGCCGCGGCCACGCTGAACGGCGTCCGGCTCTCGGCCGAACCCACCCCCGTCTTCCACGGCGACAAGCTCTTCCTGGGAGACCACGAGCTCCGCGTGGTGCAGGAAGAGCGCGCCGGTGCCACCCGCATCCTGGCCGATGCCGAGCGGTTGCGCGCCGTGCCCGACCACACCGCCGTTGCCCGGCCGGCCGCGACCAACGGCCGCCTCGTGTCGCTCACCGACGGCCGCGAGTACCGCATCGAGGCGAGGCCGCTCGTCATCGGGCGCGACGCCGCAGCCGACGTCGTGGTCGAGGGCGACGACGTCTCCAGGGTGCACTGCGAGATCACCCCGGGCCCCGAGGGCTATCGCCTCACCGACCGCGGTGCCAACGGCACCTTCGTGAACGGCCGGCGCGTCCCCGAGACCATCCTGCTCGCGCGCGGCGACCTCATCCGCGTGGGCAGCGAGGAGTTCCGGTTCTCGTCGGAAGGCGGCCCCCCGCCCGGTCCGCCACCCCTGCCCGAGGGCGCGGCCGCGCGGCTCAACGACACGCTGATGGGACTGCCCGTCGGCGCGGGCGCGACAGGGCTGCCGCCGCGGCCCGAGCCCTCCCCCCGCCCGCTTGCGGCGTTCCTGGTCCGGAGCGGCGACCTGAAGGGAGAGCGGCTCCAGGTCCGTGCGCCGGTCGTGAACGTGGGCCGCGCGGAGTACAACGACATCGTCCTGTCCGACCCGAGCGTGAGCACCGTGCACGCCAAGCTGCAGCGGCGCGAGGAGCTCTGGATCCTCACCGACCAGGGCTCGACCAACGGCACCTGGGTCGACGGCGAACGCGTCGCCGACGAGGCGGTCCTCACTCCGGGCGCCTCGATCCGGTTCGGCGAGGTGAAGGTCCTCTTCGACCCGGCGGAGCTGCCGGCGCCCACCCAGGGGCAGCGGACCATCCCGATGCCATCGCTGCCCGATCGTCTGCCCGTCGAGGCACCGGCCCGTCCGGCCCGTCCCGCCCGTCCCGCCCGTCCGGTCGTCGTCGCCGCCCCGAAGCAGAGCAGCGCCACCCGCTGGGTCGTCATCGTGGTGATCCTCGCCGCCCTCGCCGCGGCCGCCGCCCTCATTCTCGGATAGCCGCGTGAACTACACCTGCGCCGCGCGGACCGACGTCGGGGTGGTCCGGTCCGGGAACGAGGACAGCTACCTGATGCTGTCGGACAAGGGGATCTTCGTGGTGGCCGACGGGATGGGCGGCCACGCGGCGGGAGAGGTGGCGAGCGAGATGGCGGTGCGCATCATCGCCCGCGAGGTTGGCGCCCTGCGCGGCGTGGACGACACCGAGGCCTCGCGCCGCCTGCAGTCCGCCATCGTCGCCGCCAACGAGGCCATATACGAGCGCACCCTCGCCGAGCACGACAAGCGCGGCATGGGCACCACCGCCACCGTGCTGGTGCTGATGCGCGGCCGCTACCTCATCGGCCAGGTCGGCGATAGCCGCGCCTACCTGCTTCGCGACGGCGAGTTCTTCCAGGTCACCAAGGACCATTCCTACGTGCAGGAGCAGGTGGATGCCGGGCTGCTGACGCCCGACCAGGCGCGCGTGCATCCCTACAGCAACGTCATCACCCGCTGCGTCGGCGCCGGCAGCGAGGTCCTGCCCGACATCTACTTCGGCGCCCTGCGCCGCGGCGACATCATCCTGCTCGCGTCCGACGGCCTCACCGGCATGCTCGAGGACGACCAGCTGCTCCGCATCCTCGGCTCCGAGGGCGGTCCCGAGGCCTGGGTCGACCGCATGGTGACCGAGGCCAACTACCGTGGCGGGCTCGACAACATCACCGCCATCGTCGTGAAGATCGAAGCGGTGGATTGAAACTCCCCGACCTCCTCGAGCGCCAGCGAGCCTCCTTCCTCCGCGACGGGTTCCCCGACGCAGCCACCCGCCGCGGGCGCCTGCGCGCGCTCGAGCGGGTCCTGTTCGATCGCCGCGACGACATCACCCGGGCCGTGAGCGCCGACTTCGGCCAGCGCTCCCCGGCCGAGACCCTCGGGGGCGAAGTCACCCCCACGCTCCGCTACAGCCGCTACCTCCGCCGCCACCTCGGCGCCTGGATGCGCCCCGAGTGGCGGGCCGCGGACATCCACAGCTTCTTCGCCCGCGCCCACGTCGTCCCCCAGCCGCTCGGCGTGGTCGGCGTGATGTCGGCCTGGAACTATCCGGTGAGCCTCGCCCTGATGCCGGTCTCCTGTGCGCTCGCCGCCGGGAATCGGGTGCTGCTCAAGGTCTCGGAGCAGGCGCCGCGCACCGGTGCGCTCTTGGCCGAACTGGTGGCGGCGGCGCTGCCGCCCGACGTGGCGGGGGTGGTGCAGGGCGGCCCCGAGGTGGGCGAGGAGTTCAGCCGTCTGCGCTTCGACCACCTGTTCTTCACCGGCAGCACCGCCATCGGCCGCAAGGTCGCGCAGGTCGCGGCAGCCAACCTCGTGCCGGTGACCCTCGAGCTGGGCGGCAAGTCGCCCGCCATCGTCGAGAGGGCCGCGCGGATCGAGTTCGCCGCGGAGCGTGTCGCCTTGGGCCGGTATTTCAACGCGGGGCAGACCTGCATCGCGGTGGACTACGCCCTGGTGCCGCGTGGGGAAGGGGAACGGTTCGCCCGCCTGGTGGCCGGGCATGAACGCCGGCTCCGCGCGGGCCGGATGGCCGGCAACCTCGATACCACCACCATCGTGAACCAGACCCATTTCGACCGGCTCCGGTCACTGGTGGACGAGGCGCGAAGCCAGGGCGCGCGGGTGATCGAGGTCTTCCCGGACGAGCCTGCGGATCCTTCGACCCGGCTCTTCCCGGGCGTCGTGCTGCTCGGCGTCAGCTCGGAAATGCGGGTGATGAAGGAGGAGATCTTCGGGCCGGTCCTGCCGGTCCTGGAGGTGGATGATCTGGACGCGGCGATCGACTACGTGAATGCTCGGCCCAGGCCGCTCACGCTCTACTGGTTCGGTGGGGCGAAGGGGCGGAAGCAGGTCGAGCGGCGCACCGTGTCGGGGCAGCTCGTCGCCAATGATGTGCTATGGCACTTCGTCCAGCGGGGCCTGCGGTTCGGCGGGGTGGGGGAGAGCGGGATGGGCGCCTATCACGGGCGCGAGGGCTTTTTCACCCTCTCCCATCACAAGTCGGTCTTCGTCCAGCCGCGCTGGAACCCCGTGCGTCTCTTCCGCCCACCGTTCCCGGGAAGCCGTTGGAAGAAGGCGCTGCTGGAGTTCTTTCTCAGATTCTGATCTGAATCTGCCCGTCCCGTCCGTCTCGACCGTCTCGCCCGTCTCGCCTTACTCCGTCCTGAACATCCCCGGCCAGTGGCCCAGGCTCAGCCGCTTGTCCTCGGCCGAGCCCCTGAGCGCGCGCAGGCGGAAGAGAAGGAAGAGCCCGAGCCCCACGGGGCCGAGCAGGAAGGTGAGCAGCAGGCAGGGAGCGAGGATCAGGTGCGGCATGTGCAGCCGCCGGGCCTCCTCGAACATCCACCCGCCGAGCAGGAGGTCCACCGCGAGGTAGTGGATCCACGCGGCCAGCAGCACCGGCTTGTGGAAGAACATCTGCCGCACCTCGATCAGTGAGCTGTAGCCACCCGGGGTGTGGTCAAGGTGGCTCATGACGAGCAGCGTGTAGATCCCCGACAGGAACATCGGGACCGGCGCCCAGCGGACCAGCTGCTTGGTCACCGGCCAGTTGGGCTGGAGGATCATCAGCAGCCAGACCGGCACGACTGCGAGATTGCACAGACGAAATGCCATTTCCCACGTCATCGCAAACCCGCTCCCCGGCGACGGTGACTTGGCAAACCTTTGATTGACAATGATTTGAGCGGCACAGGGGGAGCCGCGATGACGTCAGGTGAGCGTGTTTCGTGCCAGTCGAGCCGCTTCCCGCCTGCCACCTCCCGCCCTCCGCCCGTCCCCGCCTGTCCCCGCCCGTCTCCTCCCGTCTCCGGCCGTCCTAGCTCAGCAGGCCCTCCCCGGTCGCCACCCGGACCCGCGCCTCCTCCGCGGGCAGCGTGAGCGCCTCCAGCAGGCCGTCCAGCTTCCGCGACGGCGTCTCCGCCACGAACACCCGGAGTCGCCGCGCGCTCTGGTAGAGTTCCTGCGCCACCCGCGGCAGCCCGAGCTGCCCCGCGCGTCCCTCGTCGGTGAGCCGTTCCACCGTGCCGCCCCGGGTCCGGAGCGGCAGGTCCACGCCCAGCATCGCGCTTCGCGCCGGGAAGTCGAGCAGCAGCTCGCCAGGTGAGAGCCCCACCTCGTGCGCCAGGGCGTCCTCCGCCCGCGCCAGCAGCTCCGCGTCCTCCGCCAGCCAGGGCTGCGCGTCGGGCGGCACGTCGCTCGCCGGCAGGTCGAGCGCCCGCTTGTAGAGCCGGCGCTGGTGCACCCGTGTGGCCAGCCCTGTCGGATCGGCCGCGAGCAGCCGCTCGACCAGCGCTCCGTCCGTCGCCGAGGCGATCCACTCCGCCGTGAGGTGCCCCGCCGCCACTGCCTGCCGTACCGCGCGCTTGAACATGCAGGTGGCCGAGCGCACCGCGTGGTGCCAGTACACGTTCCGGTACATCTGGTACTTGGCGAAGAGCAGCGACTCGAGCGCGCTGACACCCTTCTCGTGCACCCCCACCTCGGAGCCGCGCTCGGTCTCCACCAGCGTGAGCGAGGCGAGCAGCCGGTCCACGTCGAGCATACCGTAGGGGACGCCGCAGCTCCGCGCATCGCGGCTCAGGTAGTCGATCTTGTCGAGGTCGAGCGAGCCGGAGATGAGCCCGCCCAGCGGATGCCGGCCGGTGCCGGTCATCAGCTCGCCGATGCGCCGGCCCAGGCCGGGGATGCCGAACGCCTCGAGCTGCGCCGCCAGCTCCCCCTGGCCCAGGCGAGTCCGGCCCAGCTGTTCATGGTGCGGGAAGCCGGCTTCCTCGAGCCCGTGCGAGAACGGATAGTGGCCGATGTCGTGGAGTAGTGCGGCGAGGCGCACCGACACCTGCTCCTCCTCCGGCACCCGCGCGAGTTCCCCCCGCTCCGCCATCACCGACAGCGCGGTCTTGGCCAGGTGGTGCGCGCCGAGGGCGTGCTCGAAGCGGGTGTGGGTGGCGCCGGGATAGACCAGGAAGGCGTGCCCGAGCTGGCGCACGTAGCGCAGGCGCTGGACCGCAGGCGTGTCCACCAGCGCCATCGTCAGGCGGTCGAGCCGGATGTTGTCCCAGAGCGGGTCGCGGATGATCTCGAAATCCGGGTCGGCTCGGGTCATCTGGGCTCCGTCAGGAACTCGACGCAGTTACCGCGGCCCAGCCTTGCGAACGGCGTCCTCGACCCCGGCCTCGAACGTGGCGAAGTTCTTCCGGAACATCTCCGCGAGCTTCCCCGCCTGCGCATCGTACCCCGCCGGGTCCGTCCACGTCGCCCGCGGCTGCAGCACGTCCGAGGGCACCCCCGGCACGGCGGTCGGCACCTCGAACCCGAACACCGGATCCTTGGTGTAGCTCGCCCCGTCCAACCCCCCGCTCAGCGCCGCCGCGACCATCGCCCGCGTGTGCGCCAGCTTCATCCGGTGCCCCGTGCCGTACGGCCCGCCGGTCCACCCGGTGTTCACCAGCCACACCCGCGCCTCGTGCTTCGCGATCCGCTCGCCCAGCATCTTGGCGTACACCCCCGGATGCATCGGCAGGAACGGCGCGCCGAAGCAGGCGCTGAACGTTGCCGACGGCTCCGTCACCCCTCGCTCGGTCCCGGCCACCTTCGCCGTGTACCCCGACAGGAAGTGGTACATCGCCTGCTCGGCCGAGAGCCGCGCGATCGGCGGCATCACCCCGAATGCATCCGCGGTCAGGAACACCACGTTCCTCGGGTGTCCCGCTTGCCCGCTCGGCTCGTGGTTGTCGATGAAGTCGATCGGATAGCTCGCCCGGGTGTTCTCGGTGATCCGGTCGGAGTCGAAGTCGATGCCCCGCGTGTCGGCGTGCAGCACGCAGTTCTCCAGCACCGTGCCGAACGACTGCGTCGCCGCGAAGATCTGCGGCTCGCCCTCCGCCGAAAGCCGGATCACCTTGGCGTAGCACCCGCCCTCGAAGTTGAACACCCCGCGGTCGCTCCACCCGTGCTCGTCGTCGCCGATGAGCCGGCGTGCCGGGTCGGCCGACAGCGTGGTCTTTCCGGTGCCCGACAGCCCGAAGAAGATCGCCGCGTCGCCCGAGGAGCCCACGTTCGCCGAGCAGTGCATCGGCAGCACGCCCTGGAGCGGAAGCAGGTAGTTGAGGATGGTGAAGATCGACTTCTTCATCTCGCCCGCGTAGCGCGTGCCCCCGATCACCACCGCGCGGCGCGCGAAGGTGAGGGCGATGAACGTCCCGCTCCGGGTGCCGTGGCGGGACGGGTCGGCCTGGAGTTCGGGCGCGTGGTAGACGGTGAAGCCCGGCGTGAACCCGGCCAGCTGCTCCACCGCGGGGCGGATGAACATGTTGCGCACGAACAGGGCGTGCCACGCGTTCGGCGTGATGAACCGGACCGGCAGCCGGTACTTCTCGTCCGCGCCCCCGAAGAGGTCCTGCACGAACAGCTCCGGCTGCGCGTCGAGGTGGGCCCGCACGTCGCCCATCAGCGCCTCGAAGTGCGCCTCGGTCATCGCCTTGTTCTTGTCCCACCAGATCCGCTCCCGCGACGCAGGCTCGTCCACCGTGAACTTGTCGTTGGGCGAGCGGCCGGTGTGCGGCGTGGTGAGCACCACGATGGGCCCGCCTGCGGCAACCTGGCCCTCGCCCCGGCGCACCGCTTCCTCGTAGAGGCCGGCCGGCACGAGGTTCCAGTGCGCGGTGCCCGTGTGGCGGATGCCGTGGCGTTCCAGCGAAGAGGAGGGA
>JBOHSQ010000103.1:0-3883 GCA_050733295.1 Gemmatimonadales bacterium | reverse complement strand
GTGTCGGGCCCGGTGTGGCTGGAGGGCGTCGACAAGGTCGCGCCGCGGATGGCGCCGGAGCTCGGCGAGCATTCCGTGGAGATTCTTCGTGAAGTGGGCTACGGTGACGCCGAGATCGACGCGCTGCTCGCCTCGCGCATCGTGGTGCAGGGAAAGGAATAGGGAGGGAACGCATGGCCGTGACGACCAAGGACACCGCGCTGTACGCCAAGCTCGAGGAGCGCATTCTCGCCCGCGATCAGCTCGGGGCCAGCGCCGTCTTCTACGACCTCGTGCGCGCCGAGCGCCCGCTGGCGGAGATCATCGGTGAGACCGTGCGCATCCACGCGCCGTACACGCACGTGCCCTTTCACCAGCGCATCGACGACGGCTTCGTGCGCTTCGTGAACAACGACCACTGCCTGCTCAGCGCCCGCACCAGCGTGAACCTGCCCGGCTACCTGCCGGAATCGCTCGCCTACCTGCCGATGGCCCAGACGATCTGGTACGTCCCCACCGGCCTCGATCCGTGGAACCAGCTCCTGGGCCGAGCGCCCGGGCACTACGGTCGGCGAGCCCAGAAACCCAACCCCAACGCGGCGGTCGCGCCGCCCGAGCGCCACTGGCCGGACCAAGAGCCCCTCGTGATCGACGGCCCGTTCGAGGAGCGCCTCAACCACTGGCTGACCCTCGTGCAGCGCGGTGAGGTCCTGCAGGCGTATCGCGTCTTCCTCGGCATGTTCGCCCAGGACAAGGACCGCCGGCGCGAGTTGCTCGGCCATCTCCTCTTCGCCGGCCTCATCGACGTGCAGGATCGGATGCTGTTCAACCGCTCCTACACGACCGGGCACAAGGCCTATCGCGCGCGCGCCACCATCGAGGTGGGAGACGCGATCGGCTGGGACCACGCGCACGACGTGCTCTACGCCGGCGCGCTGGACATGGCCGTCGGCCCGCGCTGGTACTCCGCCTACGAGATGGCCTGCCAGGTGGCCTGGACGCAGCTGGCGGAAGCGGACGACCGGCCGAAGTCGTCCATGCAGCCCTCGCCGGCGAGCCTCGTCGAGGCGCGGCTGCTGCGAAACAGCGGGTGGCTGGCGCAACCCGACGCGCATCGGCTGATTCACGCCATCACCCAGGAGCCCGAGCCCGCCTACATCGAGGAAATCACCCGGCTCCTGCTCGAGGGTATCGACCCGCGCCAGATCGTCGACGTCATCCAGATCGCCGCGGCGCAGGTGATCCTGTCCGCCGGAAAGCCCGAGAACTTCTCCATGCCGCATCACAGCTACGAGTACACGAACACGCTCGGCTGGTTCTACGACCACTTCGATCACCCGCACCGTCTCAAGCTGCTCTATGTGGCCGGCTCGTTCGTCAACCAGGCCGCGAGCTGGGTCCGCAGCACGCCCGGCAACGGCGTGGCGGAGATCAAGGCGCCCGGGCACGCCCACTCGCTGTTGGCCGCCGAGCTGCTCCAGCGGATCGACCAGGCCCAGATGGCGCTCAGAACCGAGGAGAGCGTGGCGTGGACCCGGGCCTATCTCGACGGAGGTCACGACCGCGCCCCGCTCGTGCAGACGCTGGCACTCGCCGCGGTGAAGGAAGGCAACGATCCCCACAACCAGGAGATCGGCCTCTGCCTGCTGGAGGACTACGGCCACACGAGCGCGGTCGACCGCGACACGCTTCTCCTGGCCTGCGCCCACCACACCGCCGGCCACGTGAAGTTCGGCGACCCGCTCGAGTCCTACCGCCGCTTCACCGAGGCCTTCGCGAAGTAGCGCGCGCCCGACCGGGGCCACGCGGCCCTGATCAGGCGAGTGAGAAGACCCAGTCGCGCCAGATGGCGACGCACTGGGTCGGCGCCGAGTGCTGGACGTAACCGCCGGCACCCGGCACTTCCACCAGCCGGCCGCGCGGGAGCAGGGCGGCCATGCCCTGAGCGCGGTCCGGCGTGTTCATGGCGCTGCGCTCGCCGACCAGCACGAGAGCCGGCGTCGTGATCTTCGGCAGGACCGGCGTGAGATCGACGGTCGCGAGATAGGCGAGCGTCTCCAGCACCACGTGCGGCGCCGTCAGGCTCATCTGCTGGATGTACCACTCGTGGTGCCGCGGATCGGACGCGCCGGGCTCCAGTCGCCGGTCGGCGGTCTGTCGCACCCATGCTTCCACGCCTCGCTGTTTGACGACGTCGTAGTACTCGAGATAGGCCGGTACGCCCCGGAACTTGTACGGCGACGTGCAGGCCGTCACCGTGCGGAATCGTTCGGGAAACTGATGTGCGGCCTGGAGCGCGATCGTGCCCCCGATGGTCTCACCGATCAGGTGCGCCCGCTCGATACCGAGGTGATCCATCAGATGCACGAGGTCCGTCGCGAATCCCTCGAGTGACCATGGGTAACCCGGCGCGGGCACGGACGATCTCCCGAAGCCTCGAGCATCGACGCGGATGACGCGGAAGTCGCGGGCGAGCAGGGGCACCCAGGCATACCAGAGCCGCGCGTTCTTGGCGTTGCCGTGATGCAGGATGACGGTCTCCGGCGTCGACCACGGATCGGTGAACGCGTCGTCGTCGTAGTGCATGAGCAAGTCGCCGGGCAGACGGGCCGTCGGCATGGCGGTGCGAATCTACCACGTGAGCGAAGGCAAAGGGGAAGGCGGCGTGACTTAGTTAGAACCTGAGGCCGATCAGCCAGCTATCTGCCAGGACGGTGGTCGAGGTACCAGCACCGGCGGTGGCCTGCGCCCATTGGAGCTGCAACGTCCCCGCGGTGGAACCGTTGACCACGGTCCCCTTGATCATGATGACGGTCTCCAGCGCGCCCGAATCGTCCAAGGGGACTCCAAAATTGGCGGTGCAGCAGCTACCGGTCGCACTGCCACTTTGGGAGGCGAAGTTTCCCCTCACGTCGGTCATGATGCTCACGCCCGTCGTTGGGCCGATTGCGCCCCATCTCACGGTGGCGCCGCTCGGGACGGTAAACCCGATCTTGATGTCGCGACCATCGGTGCTGGCATTGACGGCGAGAAACACCTGGAACGACCACGCCTCGCTCGCGGCAATGGAGAACGAGAGATGATTGTCGTTCTGCAGCGTCGTGGAGTCGGTGACCGACTCGTCCGCTGTCTTCCGCACCCTGATCGTGTTATCAGGCCCTGCCGGCCCTTGCGGCCCAGTGGCTCCGGTAGCGCCCGTCGCGCCAGTGGCACCCTGTGGCCCTTGCGGACCCGTGGCCCCCGTCGTGCCCGTGGCTCCGGTAGCGCCCGTCGGTCCTTGCGCCCCTTGGGGACCCGTAGCTCCGGTGGCACCTTGCGGACCGGTTGCGCCGGCCGCGCCCGCAGGACCCTGCTCGCCGGTCGCTCCGGTTGAGCCCGTATCGCCCTTGGCCGCAAGCTTGGACCAATTGCCGGCCACCACGCCCGGGGCACTGTTCGTGTTGGCGACGAGCACGATCCACGTTTCGCCGGCGTACGTCACCGCGTCGTCGATGGCATAGGCGGTCGCGGCCGACCACGCGTCGCGGAACGTCAGACCCGCGGGTCCCTGCGGGCCAGTCGCCCCGGCCGGACCCTGTGGCCCCTCCGGACCCGTCGCTCCAGTTGCGCCGGCAGCGCCGGTCGCACCAGCGGGACCTTGCGGACCCGCGGCCCCCGTCGTGCCGGTGGCCCCCGCAGGGCCCTGCGGGCCTGCTGCGCCCGTTGCGCCGGTGGCGCCTGCGGGCCCCTGCGGACCTGCTGGGCCATCGGGGCCCGTGGCGCCGGCAGCTCCCGCGGGTCCTTGCGGGCCGGCGGCGCCTGCAGCCCCGGCGGGACCCGTATCGCCCTTGGCCGCAAGCTTGGACCAATTGCCGGCCACCACGCCCGGGGCACTGTTCGTGTTGGCGACGAGCACGATCCACGT
>JBOHSQ010000102.1:0-10896 GCA_050733295.1 Gemmatimonadales bacterium | reverse complement strand
GGCTCGCGGTCGGGTGCCTCGCGCTGGTGGCGGGCTTCGGGAGCTCGGGGAACCTGGCGGCGGCGTACGGCATCGCGGTGACGCTCACGATGGTGATCACGGCGCTGTTGTTCCACCGGCTCATGCGGGAGAAGTGGCAGTGGGGCGCGCTCGCGGCCGGCGCGGTCACGGCGCTGTTCCTGGCGGTGGACGTGCCGCTGTTCGCGGCGAACGTCCACAAGATCCCCGACGGCGGCTGGTTCCCGCTGGTGGCGGCGTTGGTGCTGTTCACCCTGTTCGCCACCTGGAAGCGGGGCCGCGCTCTGCTCTCGGAGATCATGCGGCGGAACACCCTGCCGACGGACCTCTTCCTCGACGACATCCGGCGCACCCCGCCCCATCGGGTGCGGGGCACGGCAGTGTTCATGACCTCCGACCCGGACGGCATCCCGCCGGTCCTCCTGCACCACCTGAAACACAACAAGGTGCTGCACGAGCGCGTGCTGCTGATGTCGGTGATCACCGCGGGAGTGCCCCGGGTGGAAGAATCGGAGCGGGAAACGCTGCGTGACCTGGGCGAGGGCTTCCACCATGTGGTGGCGCGCTACGGCTTCATGGAGACGCCCGACGTGCCGGCGCTGCTCCGGGGCCTCACGGACCACGGCCTCACGGTCAAGCTGGCGGAGACCAGCTTCTACCTGGGGCGGGAAACCCTGATCCTCACACCGCGGAGGACCATGGCGCCGTGGCGGAAGCAGATCTTCGCCCTGCTCACCCGCAATGCGAAGTCGGCAACGGCCTTCTTCGGTTTGCCCCCCAACCGGGTGGTGGAGCTGGGGGCCCAGATCCAGTTCTAACCGTCAGCGGTCGGCTGGCGGTTCCCTCCTATTCCTTGTCCTCGTACAACGCCTGCAGCCGCTTCATCTCGTGCGCAGCTGTGTCCAGCAAGGTGCTGCGGCCCTCCTCGTAGAGGTCCTTCACCCGGCTCACGACGTTCGGGTCCGCGAGTGTCGTCGTGTCCCCCAGGGCGCGGCCCTCGGCGATGTCCCGGAGGAGCCGGCGCATGATCTTGCCGCTGCGGGTCTTGGGAAGATCGGCGGAGAAGAGGATGTCATCGGGGCGGGCGATGGCGCCGATCTTCCGTGCGACGTGCTCCCGGAGGTCGTCCTTGAGCGCGGCGGTCGCCTCGTGGCCCTCCTTGAGGGTGACGAATGCCGCGAGCGCCTGGCCCTTGAGGTCGTGCCCGCGCCCGACGACCGCGGCTTCGGCGACGGCTGGATGGTCCACCAGCGCGCTCTCCACCTCCATCGTGCCGATGCGGTGCCCCGCGACGTTGAGCACGTCGTCCACGCGGCCGAGGATCCACCAGTAGCCGTCCTCGTCGAGCTTGGCGCCGTCGCCGGCGAAATAGCGGCCCGGAAAGCGGCTCCAGTAGGTCGTCCGGTAGCGCTCGTCGTCGCCGTAGATGGTGCGGAGCATGCCGGGCCAGGGCTCCGTGAGGGTGAGGAACCCGCCGCCCGGCGCGGACTCCGGGGTGCCGGCTCCGTCCACCAGCTCGGCGCTCACGCCGGGGAAGGGCATGGTCGCCGAGCCCGGCTTGGTGGTGGTGACCCCCGGCAGGGGCGTGATCATGATCCCGCCGGTCTCGGTCTGCCACCAGGTGTCCACGATGGGGCAGCGCCCGCCGCCGATGTGCTGGTGATACCACATCCACGCCTCGGGGTTGATCGGCTCGCCGACCGAGCCGAGCAGGCGCAGCGTGGAAAGGTCGTGGCGTGCGGGGTGCTCGGGGCCCCACTTCATGAACGCGCGAATTGCTGTGGGCGCGGTGTAGAGCACCGTGACGCCGTAGCGGGCGACCAGCCTCCAGAAGCGGTCGCGCTCGGGCCAGTCGGGCGCTCCCTCGTACATGACCACGGTGGCCCCGTTCGCCAGCGGGCCGTAGACCACGTACGAATGCCCGGTGACCCAGCCGATGTCCGCAGTGCACCAGAAGACGTCCTCCTCCTTGAGGTCGAAGACGTACTTGGTGGTGGCCGCGGCCTGGGTGAGATATCCGCCGGTAGTGTGGACGATGCCCTTCGGCTTGCCGGTGGTGCCCGAGGTATAGAGGATGAAGAGGAGGTCCTCCGCATCCATCGCCTCCGGCTCGCACACGGGCGACTCGTGGTCGAGCAGCCGGTGCCACCAGTGGTCGCGCCCCTCGGTCATCTCGGCGAACGCCTCGTTGCTCACGCCGCCGGCCTGCCGCTGCACCACGACGACGTGCCGGATGGACGGGCACTCGGCGAGGGCCTGGTCGGCGAAGCGCTTGAGCGGGAGCACCTGCCCGCGGCGGTACCCGCCGTCGGCGGTGATCAGGCAGGTTGCCTGGGCGTCGTTGATCCGGTCCCGCAGCGATTCGGAGGAGAAGCCGCCAAAGACGACCGAGTGCACCGCGCCGATGCGGGCGCAGGCGAGCATGGCGATCGCCGCCTCGGGGACCATGGGCAGGTAGATCGCCACCCGGTCGCCGCGCTTCACGCCGAGGCGGCGGAGCGCGTTGGCGGCGCGGCCGACCTCCCGGGCCAGCTCCCAGTAGGTGACGGTGCGGCGGTCGCCGGGCTCCCCTTCCCAGATCAGCGCGGCCTTGTTCCGGCGAGGGCCGCGCAGGTGCCGGTCGAGGCAGTTGACGGCGACGTTCAGGCGGCCGCCGACGAACCACCTGGCGTGGGGAAGTTTCCAGTCGAGGACGCGGTCCCAGGGCCGGATCCACTCGAGCGCCCGGGCCTGGTCCTCCCAGAATGCCAGCCGGTCGCGGCCGGCGGCCTCGTAGAGCTCGGGGCCGCCGTTGGCCTGCGAGGTGAACTCTGCGGCGGGCGGAAAACGCCGCTGTTCGGACAGCAGGGTTTCGAGGTGCTCGGACATGGCGAGTGAGCGGTGAGCGGTGAGAGTGACCGGCGTCGATCCTTAGAGTACCGCAGGTGAGGGGAGGAGCCAATCCCCCGCGGAGGGCTTCCCGCTCACCGCTCACCGCTTGCATCGCACCGTGTTCCGCCGCCCGGCGCCGCGTTCCGCGGCGGAGGTTCCGGCCTTCGACGCTGTAGAGCCAGTCCCGGAAATCGTTGTCCCAGCGCGACCTCCGGGCGCTGGCACCGCTCTCGCTCCTTGCCATGCCGGAGGCCAAGTGAGGCCTCCACGACAACTGATACCGCCCGATAAGAGCACACCCGGAGTGATCCGGGGCCGCAAAACTAGAGGTCTCGAAGCCGGCAGGTTGGCGCGAGATAGCTCGGTGCCGAAGGTGGATGCATCCGCGATATGGCGCGGTGCTTTCGACCGGCAGGGCGTGGCGAAAGTGCCGCGCCTTTGTCTTGTCTGGGTGGTGGGGAGGATGAGATGGTCACCACGCACCCACTGGAGCGCGAGCTCCGCGCGCCGCCGAGCCTCGGTCTCGACACGCGCGCCACGTTCCGACAAGCCGGCCTGGCGCTGCTCGAGGAGCTGCCCGAAGGCAGCAGCCGGCTCGTCGTCGACCTGCAGCGCACCCGGCACGTCGATTCCGCGGGTCTCGGCGCCCTGATGCTGGTCCAGCGCCGCGCCGCCGAACGGCGCCAGCGCGTCGCCCTGCGGCACGTGAGCGAGGAGCTGAGGTTCCTGCTGGTCCTCACGAAGCTCGACGACCTGTTCGACTTCGAGTAGGCGGACGGCGCCGGCGGCGGTGACGAGTGTCACACCCGCCGGACGCCTGTCCGGGCTGGCGCGGGCGCCCTACATTCCCGCCATGCCTTCCGCGTCCAAGCCTCGCCGCGTCCTCTTCATCGAGGACGAGACGGCGCTTCGCCTCAGCTACGAGCGATACTTCGGACCGAAATACCGCATGGCCTTCGCCTCCACCGGTGCGGAGGGGCTGGCACTGCTGGAGAGCCACCAGCCCGACGTCCTGGTGCTCGACATGCGGCTGCCCGACACCGACGGCGTCGCCCTGCTGCGGCAGGTTGCCACGCGGCGGCCCGGGCTCCCCGTGATCGTCACCACCGCCTACGCCAGCATCGAGCCGCAACTGGCGGTGCTGGACCTGCCGTACGTGGGGTACCTGCTCAAGCCGTTCGACCTCGACGACCTGGCCGCGCGCATCGATGCCGCCTGACGCGGCGCTGGTCGAAGCCCGCGGCCTGGTGCGCGCCTTCGGCCACCTGCGCGCGCTCCGCGGCGTCGACCTGGCCGTCCGGCGCGGTGAGGCGCTTGCCGTGGCGGGTCCGAACGGGGCGGGCAAGACGACCCTGCTCCGGCTGCTCGCCGGGCTGATGCGACCCACGGCAGGAGAGGTGCGCCTCGCAGATGGCCGGAGCCCGCGGGACCACGACGCCAGGCGGCAGGTCGGATTCCTGTCGCACCAGTCGCTGCTCTACGACGACCTCACCCCCCTCGAGAACCTGCGCTTCAGCGCCCGGCTCCACGGACTGCCCGACGGGGACACCCGCGCGCGCCGGGCGCTGGATGCGGCCGGCCTCACCGTGCGCGGCGGGGACCCGGTGCGGCAGCTCTCGCGCGGGATGGTGCAGCGGGTCGCCATCGCGCGGGCCCTGCTGCATGAGCCGCCACTCCTGCTGCTGGACGAGCCATTCACCGGACTGGACGCGGACTCGGCGGCGCGGCTGCGGGCGGCCCTGGCGGCGGCGTTGGCCGACGGCCGGGGCGTGGTGCTGGTGACCCACCAGCTGGGGGAGGCGTGGGAGGTGGCGACCCACGTGGGTTACCTCGCGCGCGGGCGCTGGGCCGAGATCGGCCCCCGGCCGGCCGGGCCCGATGAACTCCTCGCCCGTCACCGGGGCACAGGCGATGAATGAGTCGCTCCGGTCCGCCCTGGCGCTCGCCGCGAAGGACCTCCGGCTCGAGTTCCGGACCAGAACCGCGCTCGTGTCAGCACTGATGTTCGCGGTCCTGACCCTGCTGGTGTTCGTGTTCTCGCGGGACCAGTCGCTGGTCTCGACCGCCGACCTGGCCCCGAGCGCACTCTGGATCACCGTCGCGTTCAGCGCCGTCGTGGCCATGAACCGTGGGTTCATCATCGAGCGGGAGGCCGGCGCGTTCGACGCCCTGCTGCTGGCCCCGATGCCGCGTGGGGCGATCTACTGGGGCAAACTGCTGGCGAACCTCGCCTTCGTGGGTCTGGTCGAGGCGCTCACGCTGCCGCTCTTCGTCCTCTTCTTCAACGTGCCCGTGGGTGGCGCGCTCCCCGGGCTCGTCGCCACGCTGGCTCTGGCGACCGTCGGCTTCGTGGCGGTGGGGACGATCGTGAGCGCGATGGCGGTGCGGACCCGCTTTGCGGAGCTGATGCTGCCGGTGCTGGTGCTGCCATTCCTCGTGCCGCCGCTCATCGGCGCCGTGCAGATGACGTCGCGGCTGCTGGGCGGGCGTCCGTTGACCGAAGTGATGGGCTGGCTTAGGCTACTCGTCACCTACGACGTGGTCTTCCTCGTGCTCGGCACGCTGGCCTTCACCGCCGTGGTCGACGAATGACGCGCAACCTGCCGGACGCCGGGCCGACCCTGCGGCGCGGCTGGCGCCTCACCCTGCTCGGCCTCGCCGCCCTGGCCGGGGTCTACGTCATGGCGCTCCGCTTCACCCCCCCGGAAATCAACCAGGGCCTGGCTCAGAAGATCTTCTACGTCCATGCGCCGGCCGCGTGGGGCGCACTGATGGCGTTCGTACTCGTGGGGGTGGCCAGCGTGCTCTACCTCTGGCTCCGCGAGCCGCGGCTCGACCTGTTCGCCGAGGCGAGCGCCGAGGTCGGCCTCGCATTCTCCGCGGTCATGCTCACCACGGGCCCGATCTGGGGGAAGCCCGTGTGGGGCACGTGGTGGGCCTGGGACGCGCGACTCACGCTCACGCTCTTCCTCTTCCTCCTGTTTCTTGGCTACCTCACGCTCCGCAACGCCCTCCGCGACCCGGCGGAGCGCGCGCGCCTGTCGGCCGTGCTGGGGATGATGGCGCTGGTGCTGGTGCCGTTCGTGCACCTGAGCGTCTATCTGTTCCGCACGCTCCACCCGACGCCCATCGTGCTCAAGCCGAGCCGCCCCTCGCTGCCTCCCGAAATGCTCCGCACCCTCATGGCCTCGCTGGGCGCGTACACCCTGCTCTACGTGGGGTTCGTCACCCGGCGCTACGGCATCGGGCTCCGGCGCGCGGCCGCGCTCGAGGAACCCGCCGATGCCTGAGGCCATGCCGCAGAACGCCGGCTACATGGTGGCCGCCTACGTGGTGACGGCGGTGATCCTGATGGGGTATGCGATGACGCTGTGGCTAAGGGGGAGGTAGGCCGAAGCCCGAGGGCCAGGGTCGGAGATGGATGCACGAGGGGCTGCCTGCGTGAAGCAGGGAGCCCCTCGTCGATTGCGTGACCCTCGGCGCTCGACCCCGGGTCAGGCCGTGGGATCTCCCTTCAGCAGCACCCGATCCCACAGCACGCCCGCGACGACACCGCCCAGCAGCGGGCCGATCCAGTAGGCCGCGTGGCCGGTCCAGGCGCTGGCGATGAGCGCGGGGCCGAAGGCGCGCGCGGGGTTCAGGGCGGCCCCCGTCAGCGGCCCGCCCACCAGGACGCACGCGGCCAGCATGAGGCCGATCCCGAACCCGCCGACGGCCGGCGCATTGGCGGCGAAGGCGGTGCCGTAGACGGCCGAGACCAGCAGAAAGGTGAGCGCGGCCTCGAGCCAGATGGCCTGGAGCAAGGTGTACTGCCCGAAGATCGACGGCGCCCCGTAGTTCACGACGCTGGCGACGCCGCTTGGGAAGAGCAGCTTGACCAGCAGCGCCGCGAGCACCGCGCCGGCGAGCTGCGCCACGATGTAGGCAGCCGCGTCCTTCGCCGCGATGCGTCGCCCGACCAGGAGGCCGGCGGTGACCGCGGGGTTCAGGTGACCCCCGGAGATGCGCATGGTTGCGGTCACGCCCACGGCGAGCGCGAGGCCGTGCGCCAGGGCGATCCCGAGCAGGTCGTAGCCAGCGCCCGGGAACTTGGACGCGATGATCGCCGACGCTCCGACGAACACCAGCACGAACGTGCCGAACGCTTCCGCGACGAGGCGGCGGGCCAGCGGCATGATGGAATTCCTCTCGAATCGTGGGGGGCCTGCGGGACCGGCGCGGGTATTCTAGAAAACCCGGCGCTCCTCGCGCAAGCGGTTCAGGCGTGACGCCGAAGGACCAGCGCCGCGTTTACCCCGCCGAACCCGAAGGAGTTGCTCACCAACAGCTCGGGATCGGCCTCGATGCCGGCGCCGGCGAGCCACGGCAGGTCGCAGTCGTCGGCGCGCGCCACGAGGTTGAGCGTGGGAGGCAGCCAGCGCCGCGAGCTGCCCAGCGCACAGATGGCCGCCTCGATGGCGCCGCTCGCCCCGAGCGCGTGGCCGTAATAGCCCTTGGTGCCGCTCAGGAGCAGCCGGTCGGCATGCTCGCCGAAGACGTCGCGGATGGCGCGGTTCTCGGTGGGATCGTTGAGCGGGGTCGAGGACCCGTGCGCGTTGACGTACCCCACCTCGTGCGCGGAGGCCTGGGCATCGGCGAGGGCGAGGCGCACCGCGCGCGCGGCCTGGGAGCCGTCGGGCCGCGGGGCGGTCATGTGATACGCGTCGTTGGTGAGCCCGTAGCCGCAGACCTCGGCATAGACCTTCGCGCCCCGCGCGAGCGCGCGCCCCCCCTCCTCCAGGACCAGAGTCGCCACGCCCTCGCCCATCACGAAGCCATCCCTCCCGGCATCGAACGGGCGGCTGGCGGTGGCGGGGTCGTCGTTCCGGGTGGACATGGCCCGGATGAGCGCGAAGGCGCCGAAGGAGAGTGGGGCCAGCGGCGCCTCCACGCCGCCCGCGAGCATGAGGTCGGCCTCGTCGTCCCGGATGGCGCGGAAGGCGTCGCCCACGGCGATGGCCCCGGAGGCACAGCTCATCCCGTTGGTGGAGTTGGGCCCGGTGCACCCGAAGGCGACCGCCACGGAGCAGCTCGCGGCGCCGACGAAGACGGTCACCGCGAGCGCCGGCTCCACCGAGCGGAGTCCTTCGGCCAGGTACACCGAATGCTGGCTCTCGGCCATGGCCACTCCGCCGAGGGCGGTGCCCATCATCACGCCGAACCGGTCGCGGTTCTCGCGGCGGGGGTCGAGGCCGGAGTCGTCGATGGCGAGCCGCGCGCCAGCCAGGCTGAGCTGGGTGAAGCGATCGAGCCGCTTCGCGTCCTTGTCGTTCATGAAATCGCGGGGACGGAACTCGTCGATCTCCGCCGCAACGCGGGTACGGAAGGGGCTCGGGTCGAACCGCGTCACCGTGCGCACCGCGGAGCGGCACTCGCGAAGACCGGTCCACAGCCCCTCGACCCCGGCGCCGATGGGGGTGAAGGCGCCGATACCGGTGATGACCACGCGGCGAGTGGGCGAGCGGGCGGGCAGGCGGGCAGTGATCATGATCTCACGGAAGCGAGCGTTCGGGGAAGAGTCTTGGACGTCCCTAACCGGACCTACCTCCCGCCCTCGGCGGCCCTCCCGATGCCCGCGAGGGTCCGCGACGCGATGCCGTGGATGAACACCGGGCCGATCACCAGGTCGGCCGCCGGCCGCCCGATGAGCGGCCAGGCCGGACCGGTCCAGTCATGCACGATCTCGGCCAGCGTGCCCCCGGGCGCCTCGGTCACCGACCAGCGCACGTCCATGCCCGTGGTGACGCCGCGGACATGGCGATACCGCACCTCGCTGCGCCCGGCGTCCACCCGCATTTCGGAGAGCCACCAGGTGGGCCAGCGCAGCGGACCGAACGGGCGCCAGGCGGCCATCTCGACCAGTACTGCGTCATCCTGGCGCCCGAGGACGCGCACCCAGCGGTAGTGCGGGAGGATGTCGGGCCAGCGCTCGACCTCCGAGGCGTGCCGGAAGACGACCTCGGCAGGGGCCCGAATCAGGAGGCGATCGACGGTGCGCATCAGGCGGCCCCGGCCGGCCAGAGCGCCACCAGGCGGAAGAATGGCCGGCGATGCACGACGGCGTGGATTCCGGCCTCGTGGCAGAGCGCAACGAGCTCGGCAGGACTGAAGCCGCGCGCGATGGAGGTGATCCCGTCCGCGCGGGTACCGGGGTCGAAGCGGAGCGCCAGCGCGCCGACCCGGAAGGCAGCGCAGGCCAGGCCGGACCGCTCGAGATCCGCGACGATGACCGCGCGGCGCGCCACGCGGGTCGCCGCACGGAGCAGTTCCACCGCACGATCCTCGTCGAGGTGATGCAGCAGCTGGCTGATGGTGACGATGTCCACGCTCCGGTCCCGCACCGGCAGCGCGATGGCGCTGCCGAGGATCGTGGGCACCCCTGCCACGGCGGCGATGCGCGCGGCGGTCGCGTTGAGCTCGAGCCCGACGGGCCGGAGGGCGACGCTGTGGCGCCGGGCGACCACGGCCAGGTCCCGGGGCAGGTCACCCGCCCCGGTCCCGAGGTCGAGGAGGGAGAGCTCGGCGCCCGGCGCGACCGGCCGAAGGACGCGACCCAGCGCCCAACGCAGGGCGGAGCGGCCGCCGAACCACCGGTTGCTGCGGACGATGTTCCGCAGCGACTCCGCCACCTGGGTGGGATCGGCCCGCGGGTCGTCGAGCAGTTCGCGCCCGGCCGGCGACCGCGGGCGAGTCATCCGCGGTCCAGGGCCGCGTAGCCGCCGCGGAAATAAACGAGGGGAGCGCCCTCCCCCGGCTCGCCACCGGTGACGCGCCCGACGAAGATGGTGTGGTCCCCGCCATCGTATTCCGCCCAGCGCTCACATTCGAGATGGGCGACGATGCCCTCGAACACCACGAGGCCCCCGGCGCTGCGACGAACTCCGATGCCGCGGAACGGGTCGGGCGACCGCGCGGCGAACCGGCGCGAGAGTTCCTCCTGTGCAGCGCCGAGGACGTTGATGGTCCAGCCCGGCGCGGCGCGCATGGCGCCGTGCAGCTCCGCCGTTCGTTCCACGTTCACGGCCACCAGGGGCGGCGAGAGCGAGACCGAGTTCACGCTGTTTGCCGTCATGGCCACGTCGCGGCCGTCGGCGGTCCGGGTGGTGACGATGGCGACGCCGGTAGCGAAGCGTCCGAGCAGCTGTCGAAAGCGGGAGGGATCGACGTCGGGCACGAGATCGGGGATCGAGGGGATAGGCGGGATCAGAGCAGCATGCGCGACAGGAACACCGGGTTGAGCACCGCACGCGCGGGCACGAACGCGCCGGTCACGCCAACGAGCGTGTCGGCCATCCCGCGCCTGGCCGCGAGCCGCGCGATGGCCCGGTCGAAGAGCGGGGGCGCCAGCATGGCCCAGGCGATCAGTCGCTCGACGGCCCACACGCCGGCGAAGGAGCGGCGCCGCTCGCCCAGGTAGGGACGGAGGGACCGCGCCGTGGGCGACGGCTGGCGCTCGAGCACCGGTCCGGCCACCTGGTCGGCCAGCTCGGCCCCTCGCAGGGCGCGCCAGATGCCTTCACCGGTAAACGGGTCGAAGAACTCCGCCGCGTCGCCGAGCAGCAGGGCGCCATCCGCAATCACACGGCGGGAGCGCACCGCGAACGGTCCCGTGGCGAAGGGACCGGCCACCAGTCCATCGGCCGGAACCCGGTCGCGAATGCCCGGGCGGCGGTCGAGCTCGCGGAAGAACCAGCCGCGCAGGTCGCCGCGCGCCGCCGCCGCGTGTGCGAGCGGGACCACGATCGCCACGTTAGCCAAACCCGCTCCGATGGGGTTCAGGCCGACATAGCCCCCGTGCCCGACGTGCATCTCGGCTTCGTCGTCGAGGCCGGCGACATCCCGCACGTGCGCCGTGAACGCCATGCGCGCGGGGCGGCCCCAGGCGCGGGGGCCCAGCGCGGCTCCCACGCGGGTCCGAAGCCCATCGGCGCCGATGACGAGCCGCGCCCCGACGGCGACCTCCCGACC
>JBOHSQ010000101.1:0-4293 GCA_050733295.1 Gemmatimonadales bacterium | reverse complement strand
TGGTTACCAGGCCTGAGTCCTCGACGCTGATCTTCGCGCCGGTCGCGTCCTGGATGCCGCGAATGGTCTTGCCCTTCGGCCCGATGACGTCGCCGATCTTGTCGGGCTTGATCTGGATCGTGATGATGGGCGGCGCGTGGGGCGAGAGATCCGCCCGGGGCTGGGCCAGCGCCTTGCCCATCTCACCGAGGATGTGCAGCCGGCCCTTCCGGGCCTTCTCCAGCGCCTCGGCCATGATCCGGAGGTCCAGGCCCTGGATCTTGATGTCCATCTGGATCGAGGTGATCCCGGCCTGGGTGCCCGCGACCTTGAAGTCCATGTCGCCGAGGGCGTCCTCGGAGCCGAGGATGTCGGTGAGGACCGCGACCCGGTCGCCCTCCTTCACCAGGCCCATGGCCACGCCGGCGCAGGCGGCCTTCATCGGCACGCCCGCGTCCATCAGCGCGAGGGACCCGCCGCAGACCGTCGCCATCGACGAGGACCCGTTCGACTCCAGGATCTCGGAGACCACGCGCAGGGTGTAGGGGAACTGCTCGTACGGGGGCAGGAGCGGCTGCAGCGCCCGCTCGGCCAGGGCCCCGTGCCCGATCTCGCGCCGGCTGGTGCCGCGGATCGGCTTGACTTCGCCGGTGGAGAACGGCGGGAAGTTGTAGTGCAGCATGAATGACTTGGTGGTCTCGCCGGCCACGTCGATCGAGTCGATGCGCTGCTCGTCGTCACTAGTGCCCAGCGTGACGCTCACCAGCGCCTGGGTCTCGCCCCGGGTGAAGAGTGCCGAACCGTGGGCGCGGGGGAGGAGTGCCGCCTCGACCGTGATGGGCCGGACGGAGTCGAGGTCACGGCCGTCCACGCGCTCCTTCCGATCGAGAATCTGCGAGCGCATGGCGCGGTACTCGAGATCGTCGAGCTCGGCGGCGATCTCCCGCGCCCGCTCCACGTAGCTCTCGGCCAGGGCCGCTTGCACCTCGTCGCGCAGGACGGCGACGGCCCCGGCCCGGGCATGCTTGTCCTTGGCGTTGATGACGTCGGCCATGCGCCGCTCGGCGAGCTTGCGGACGTCGCCGACGAGGACCGCATCGCCCGCCGCAGGGGTCCACTCCATCTTGGGCTTCGCCAGCTTGGCGATCAGGGTGCCGGCGTGCCCGACCAGTTCGCGAATGCCGCCCTCGGCCACCTTGAGCGCCTCGAGCACCTCCTGCTCGCCCAGCTCCAGGGCGCCGCCCTCGACCATGACGATCGAGTCGGCCGACCCACAGACGGTCAGGTCGATGTCGCTGAACTCGAGCTGCTGGAAGGTGGGGTTCAGGATCCAGTTGCCCTCGACCCGGCCCACCCGGACCCCGGCAACCGGGCCGTTCCACGGCACCGGCGAGATGGCCAGCGCGGTCGAGGCGGCGAGCACGCCGAGGACGTCGGCGTCATTTTCCTGGTCCGCCGACAGCACGGTCACGAACACCTGCACCTCGTTCCGGAAGCCCTCGGGGAAGAGGGGCCGGATGGTGCGGTCGATGACGCGCGCCGCGAGGATTTCCTTCTCCGACGGCCGTCCCTCGCGCTTGATGAACCCACCCGGGATCTTGCCCGCAGCGTAGGTCTTCTCGCGATACTCGACGGTGAGGGGGAAGAACGGCAGGTGGGACTGGTTGGCTGAGACGGTCACGGCGGCCAGCACCACCGTATCGCCGAACTGGGCGTAGCAGGCGCCCGCCGCCTGCTTGGCGAGCCGACCCGACTCGAGGACGAGCCGCCGGCCGGCGAACTGGGTATCGATTCTGTGCACTTTGCTCCGGTTTCCTTTCCGCTCCGCGGGACACCAATGCGGACGGGGCGCCCCGACACGGTTGGTCAGGACGCCCCGCTCCCGCGGGTCCTGCTAGTGACGCAACCCGAGCTGGTCGATCAGCTCGCGGTAGGTTTCGAGGTCGGTCTGCTTGAGATAGCCCAGCAGACGGCGGCGCTGTCCCACCATCTTGAGGAGACCCCGACGGCCATGATGGTCCTTGGGGTGGCCGCGGAAGTGGTCGGTCAGCGAGTTGATCCGCTCGGTGAGGAGGGCCACCTGCACCCGCGCGGATCCGGTGTCACTCTCGTGCCTCGCGTGCCTGGCAATGACGGGTTGCTTCTGATAGCTCATGAGCTCCGGATTCCCAAATCGTTATAGCATGGAAACATAACGGACCTCAGGCCCCATGGGCAAGGGGGCTGGGCCGGCCGACCACCCTACCCTACCGCCCCTGTCACCAGCCGGCTGATGTCGTTCCAGAAGACCAGACCGATCAGCAGCAGGAGCATGGCCAAGCCGACGGCAGTCAGGCGCTCCCGAAGCTTGAGGGAGAGCGGTTTCCGCTGAATGCCTTCGGCCAGGAGAAACAGGAACTGCCCCCCATCGAGGACCGGGATGGGCAGGAGGTTCAGGACCGCCAGGTTCACCGAAATGAGCGCCATGAACCAGAGGAAGGCGGAGGGTCCGCTTCGCACCGCTTCCCCGGCCAGCTGCCCGATCAGGATGGGTCCCCCGACCTCGCGGGTGCTCACCCGCCCGGTGAGCATGCCCCGGACGGTGCGCACGATCTGGGTCGAGGCCTGCGCCGTTTCGTGCAACCCGCGGTTCAGCGACTGGAGGGGCCCCAGCTCCGCGCGTCGGATCTGACGCGCCGCCGTGATCCCGAGGCGGCCCACGGTGCGGCGGCCCTCACGCCCCGCGGTCACGATCTCTCCCCTCGGCGTGGCGACGATGGTATCGCGACCGCTGGCCCGCCCCACCACCAGCGTCACTAGCCGGTCGGCGGAGGACTCGATGATGCCCACCAGGTCATACCACTGGGTGAGAACGCGCCCATCCGCCTGCACTACGGTGTCCCCCGGCGCGAGCCCCGCCTGCCCGCCAGGGTAGTCGGCGATGACCTGGCCGATCACGGGATCCATCCACGGCAGCAGCGCCACGGAGAGGCGCAGCCGGGCATCGAGGTCGTCGTGATGGATCGGGAGCACCACGGGCGCCGCATCGGCGAAGGCGTAGACCAGGCTGTCGCCCACCGCGCTGGCGGTGAGGTCCTGCACGTCGTTCCACGAGTCCACCGGCTGGCCGTTCACCGATACGATGCGGGCGCCGGGCGAGACGGCCTCGAAGTTCCGGACCGACTCGGGAAGTGAATCGCCGCTCATGGCGCCGAAGCGGGTCTCCGGCTCGACCGCGACCCCATTGGCGAGGGCCAGCCCCGAGAAGGCGAGCCACGCGAATAGCGCGTTCATCGTGACCCCCGCCAGGATCACGATCATCCGCTTCCACACCGGCTTGGCTTCGTAGTACGCGTCGGGCGGGACGCTGGATGCGTCGACCGAGCCTCCCTCGAGCGCGCTCGAGGTCGCCTCCTCCTCCCGCGTCGCCATCTTCACGTAGCCACCGAGCGGGACCCAGGCGATGCAGTACTCGGTGCCGCTACGGGTGAAGCGCAATCCCGGTATCGGGCTGCCCAGCCCGAGGGAGAACCGGTGCACGTGGATCCCGGCCCACTTGGCAGCAAGGAAGTGGCCGAGCTCGTGCACGAAGACGAGCACGCCGATGGTGATGATGAAGGCGACCAGGGTTGTCATCCGGCAATCCGTGAGCTGGCCGCCGTGCGGGCGCGGGCATCCGCGTCGCGAACGGCGGCAAGAGTGTCGGCAGGTGTGAGAATGTGCATCGCCATCGTCGCATCGATCACCTCGGCGATGCCCCCGAAGCGCAGCCGCCGGTCGAGAAAGGCGGCCACGGCCACCTCGTTCGCCGCGTTGAACGCCGCAGGCGCGGTGCCGCCCAGCCTCCCGGCCTCCACGCCGAGATGGAATGCGCGGAACACGTCGCGGCGAACGGGCTCGAAGCAGAGCGGGCCGGCCGAGACCGGGTCGAACCGCGGGATCCCGGCGTCGGGGAGCCGCGCCGGATGGGTCAGCGCGTACAGGATGGGCAGCTCCATCGTGGGGAAACCGAGCTGGGCCACGACGCTCCCGTCGCAGAACTCCACGAACGCGTGGACGATGCTCTGGGGGTGGACCACCACTTCGAGCGCCTCGTACGGGAGACCGAAGAGGAACCTGGCCTCGATCAGCTCCAGCGCCTTGTTGGCGAGGGTTGCACTGTCGACGGTGATCTTCCGGCCCATCCGCCAGGTGGGGTGCCGGAGCGCCTCCTCGACGGTGGCGGCGGCAACCCGCTCCGGGGCCCAGTCGCGGAATGGGCCACCCGATGCGGTCAGGATCAGCCGGGCCGGGGCCGGGCCGGAGGCGGTGAGGGTCTGGAGGACGGCGCTGTGC
>JBOHSQ010000100.1:0-6468 GCA_050733295.1 Gemmatimonadales bacterium | reverse complement strand
CTTGAGCCCGAGGCCGAGTGCGGCCTTCGGGGTGACCGACGCCCGGATGACCTCGTGCAGCTCCAGGCTGTCGGTCCAGAACGTCTCGTCTCCAAAGGTGTCGAGCCGGAAGATCTCCTTGCCCTCGGCCACCAGCGCCGAGTCGAGCGGACCTTGCGCCTCGGCGGCGCGTTCCGCCTCGTCGGCAGCCGGTGGCTTCCTATCGTCCCGGCAGCCCTGCACCAGTCCCGCGGCGGCGAGTCCGCTGGCGAACAGCAATGTGAGGCCGTGCGTACCGCGTCCCATCGTGGCACCCTCCTGTCTATGCGGTCCGGCCGACGCGCCGGTGCGGACGGCTGAGCCGCCTCCCTCCGCTCGGACCAGCCCGCCGGGGGGTGCCGGACGAGTGAATGTGGCGTAGGATATGTCGGGCCGCTAGTCGGTCAGATCGATTGATATGAACGGTTGGACCCGGCCCGGCCTGTTACATCAAACTGCCCGGCTACCGTCGGGCCGAGGTGGAGAATCCGCCGTGCGCCTCGTCACCTGAACGCCGTCCGACTCATCAGCCGCCGGGGATCCATGCGTCTCGCCTCCACGCCACTGCGTATCGTTGGAGCCATCCTGGTGTTCGCGGGCCTGCTCGGCCTCTACGCCGCCCGGGTGCTCTTCAATTCCGGCCACTTCGCCGACCACGTCGCCGCGAGCCTCGACGACCGCCGCGTCTCCGGATATGTGGCCGGCCAGCTCACCAACGTCCTCCTCGAGCAGAGGCCGGGACTCACCCCGGTTCGGCCCATTCTCCTCGGCACCGTCGAGACCGTGGTCCGATCCCAGCCGTTCCGGGTCATCATCCAGCGCGCTACGGAAACCGCGCACGCCTCCGTGGTGAGCGGGTCCGCCGGCCAGTTGGTGCTCTCGATTCCCGACTTTGGCGCCATCCTCCAGAGCGCCGTCTCGGCTTCGCCGGAGCTCGCCGAGCGCATTCCCACCCGGTTGAGCGGCACGGTCGAACGGCTCGCGAGCCTGCCCCTCGCCCGCGGCATGTCCCGCGTGCTCCGCGTGGCGCGCGTCTCCCGTGAGGCCTTCGCCGGCGTCCTCCTCCTTGGCATCGTCCTCTCCGGCCTGGGGGTCGCCGCGTCCGCCAACCACCGTCATGCACTCCTCAAGACCGGCGAGGCCTGGATCGTGATCGCCGTGATCCTCTTCGCCCTTGCAGGACTTCCTGGCCGCATCCTCGGCGTGATGGTGGGCGGTGCGGAGGGTGCCGCCACCACCGGCCTCTGGGCCACGTTCTTCGGCGGCCTCCGGCCCTTGGCCTGGGTGCTCGCCACCGTGGGCCTGGCCTGCGCCGCCGCGGTGAGCTCGCTCCAGGGGACGCTCGACCTGGGTACCATCGGGGCCGGCGCCCGCAAATGGATCACCCAACCACCTGGGTCGCCGCTCCTCCGCGTGGTCCGCGCCGCGACCCTGCTCGTGGCCGGGATGGCCGTCGTACTCGCGCCGGGATTCGCTTCGCGCCTGCTCGTGGCCGTGTTCGGCGGACTGCTCGCCTTCCTCGGCCTCCGCGAGATCTTCAACCTCGCCCTCCCGCAGGGGGGCGCGAACGAACCCACCGGACGGTCCCTCGGCGGGCTCGCCGGCGGTGCCGCGATGCGCGTGGCCATGACCGCCGCCGTCATCGTGCCGCTGGGCGCCGCCGGGCTCTACTTCACCGCCCGGGCGCGCGAGCGCCCCCCGGCGCCGGTCGTCACGTCGGCGTGCAACGGCCTCGAGGAGCTGTGCCGGCGCCGGCTCGACCAGGTGGTGTTCCCCGGCACCCACAATTCGATGGCGGCGGCGAGCATCGTCGATTGGTACATGCCCAACCAGGAGCGCGACATCGGCTCGCAGTTGCGCGACGGCATCCGCGCGCTGCTGGTCGATGCCACCTTCGGGACCCCCGCGGGGGACAAGGTGCAGACCCTGCTGGGGGACGACGCCGCCACCCGGAAGACGTACGAGGAGGCGGTGGGCAAGGAGGGCGTGGCCGCGGCCCTACGCATCCGTGACCGGTTGGTGCCCGCCAAGGATGCGAAGCCCGACCTGTACATGTGCCACGGCTTCTGCGAGCTGGGATCGGTCAAGTTCTCCGACGGGCTCGAGGTGGTGCGCGACTTCCTGGTGGGCAATCCCGGCGAGGTGATCCTGATGGTCGTGCAGGACGAGGGCGTCACGGCCGAGCAGGTGGCCGCCGCCATCGAGCAGGCCGGCCTCGGGGCGATGGTGTACCGCGGGCCGTTCACCCCGCCCTGGCCGACGCTGGGGGAACTGGTCACCCGCAACCAGCGGCTGTTCGTGACTGTGGAGCACGACACCGGGCATCCGTGGGTGCCCAACACCTACGAGGTCTTCCAGGAGACGCCGTATGCCTTCCCGACGCCGGAATCGATGTCGTGCGATCCCAACCGGGGCGCCGCGACCAACTCGCTCTTCCTGGTGAACCACTTCATCGAGCACGTGCCGCCCGACCCGACCGCAGCGGCAATCGTGAACGCCCGCGACTTCCTGTTCGCCCGCGCCGAGCGCTGCGAGCGGCAGCGCCGCCGCGTGCCCAACATCCTGGCCGTGGATTTCTACCGGACGGGTGACGTCGTGGCCGTGGCTGCCGAGCTCAACAAGGCCGCATCCGCATCGCAGTCAGGTGCAGGGCGCAAGGAGTAGGACTAGCCTGCTGGACGACCTCGGTCCCGGCCCGTAGCTTGGGCGCGGCTCATGCGTGATCCACGCATTCCGAATCGACGCTGAGGGGGGAAATGATGAAACACACGTATCGGGCGACCATTGCGGTCGCCTCCTCGTTGGCACTCCTTGTGGTGGCCGTCACACCGGAACGGGGAGCGGCGCAGGCCGATCGGGCCCAGATCGCACGCGGGCGCGCGCTCGTGATTCACCATGCCTGCGGGGACTGCCATGGCGGCGGAAACTCTCCGGCCGCGAATGGTTGGCTCGCCGGCGCCCAGGATACCACCGGCGAATTCAAGATCGGCCCCTTCACGACCCGGCCGAGGAACCTCACGCCCGACAACACCACCGGCCTGGGCCGGTTCTCCGCGCGGCAGATCTTCAATGCGCTCCGGTTCGGGCTCCGCCCCGGCGAAACGCCCGACGTCGAGATCACCGGCACAACGGCGGGTCAGGGGAACTTCCCCATGAACCCCAAGTTCCTCGCTCCGCCCATGCCGTGGCCCTCGTGGCGCCACATGCCCGACGAGGACCTCTGGGCCATTGCCGCCTACCTCAGGCACGGGGTCAAGCCGGTCCGCCACCAGGTGAAGGACAGTGACGGACCGCCGGACTTCTGGGCCAGCGAGTACACCCTCGAGAAGATCGGCCCCTGGCCGGCCGCAGCGTTCCCCACGGCGAACGAACAGCCGTGACTCGGTTCCTCCTCCTTTTCGGCGGCGGGATATTCGTCCTGCTGGGTGCCCTGCACGCGATCTGCACCGTGAGGGACGAACGTCACCCCCGCCGCCTCGTCCCCGAGGATCCGGCCGTCCGTGAGGCGATGCTTGGCACGGGCCTCCGGCTCACCCGGGGCGGCACCACCATGTGGCGCGCCTGGCTCGGCTTCAACCTCAGCCACGGCCTCGGCGTCGTCCTCTTCGGCGGCCTGACCATGGCGCTGGGCAACGCGTGGACCGAGCCCGATCCCCCGCGCTTCATCCTGCTCTTTCCGCTCGGCGTCGGCCTGCTCTACCTCGTGCTGAGCGTGCGCTACTGGTTTCGCATTTCCACGGCGGGGATCGCGCTGGCTACTGCTTGCTTCGCCGCGGCCTGGATCCTCGCTTGAGGAGTCACCCCGGCGAGAGTCTCGCCCGTCTTGCTCGCCTCGCCCGTCTCGCCCGTCCTACTTCGCGTCCAGCGTCATCTCCGACGCCACGCGCGTGCTGCCTTTTTTCTTCTTCGAGACCGGCGTCGCTTCGGCCACCGTCACTCGCGCCGCGTCGAGTCGCCCGCCCTCCGTGAGCGCTGCCGCGATCGCCGCCCCGCGCTCCGCCCCGATCCGTTCCAGCTCCCCCGGCTCCACCGGCTGCGCTTCCAGCAGCCGCTTCCGCACTTCGGCGTAGTACGTGGCGGGGTCGTACTTCCCCTCGCCCCGCGCCGTGTCCGCCTCCCACTTCTGCCGGAACCCGTCCTTCAGGCTGTCGAGCCCCGCCTTCGAGAATTGCTCCGCGTATAGCCGCTCGAGGATCTGCGCCATCATTGTGGCGCTGGTGTCCGACTGCGCCTTCTTCCCCATGCTGTCGCGCTGGGCCGACACCCGGGCCAGGAGCCCCGCCTCCCGGATCGCCTCCGCGTCGGCCAGCGAGTCGTAGCGGCCCTCGATCGTGAGCAGCAGCTCCGGCTTCCGCCCCATTTCGGCGGCGAGCGAATCCAGCTTCTCCCGTTCCGGCGGGATCACGTCGCTCCGGCCCGGGTCGAAGTCCACCAGCTCCACGTCCTCGCCCCCGATGCCGAGCAGGTTGCCCAGGAACCGGAACGGCGCCGTCGCCACCCGGACGAGGATCGTCTTGATCGCCCCCCACACTACCGCGCCGTAGTCGAATTGCGGGTTGTCCACCGACCCCTCGACCGGGATGTCCATCTGGATCCGGCCCTGGTCGTCCTTGAGGAGCGACACGGCCAGCTTGACCAGGAACCCCGGCGCCTGGCCGCCCTCCACCTTGTCCCCCAGCTGCAGGTCGGTCATCACGATCTTGTGCTCGGCCTCGAGCTGCCGCTGCAGGATCGAGTAGGCCACGTCCACGTCCAGCCGCCCCTTGGTGATCGTGTAGCCCGCGAACTCCGCGCTGTACGGTGTGAGGCTCGCCATGTTCACGTTGAGGAAGTTGGCCTGGATGTCGGTCGCCACGAACGGATCGGACAGGTGCAGCGTCCCGCTGGCCCGCGCCAGCCCGTACTCCTCGATCTTCCCCTCGAACTCCAGGCTCCCCGGCGTGCCGCCGAACGAGGCCACGTCGGGGATGCTCCCCTGCCCCGAGTCGATCAGGGTGCGGAACGGCAGGATCAGGCTCTCATCGGAGAAATCGACCCGGGCATCGCGGATCGCGATCTCGCCGATCTCGTAGGGCGTCCGGTCCTCGGGCGCGCTCGCCGGCAACATCGTGGTGAGCGCCATGAGGTTCACGGTCCTGTCGCGCGCGATGGCGATCCGGGCGAAGGGCCGCTCGATCGCCACCCGCTCCACCCGCAGCAGGTCCGGCGCCTGGGTGAAGCGCACCCGCTCGAATCGCATCGCGCGCCAGGCCATCAGTGAGTCCCCGGCGCTGTCGGCGAGGAAGAAGCCAGTGACGGCGGCGCGGCCGTCGAAGGAGGTGCTCGGCCTGCCTTCGCTCACCCTCAGGCGCCCCGCGGCCGCCACCCGGCCCCCCTCGATCGTCGCCGGCGGGTTGGGCCCGAAGTACGGGCCGAGTCGTCGGAGGTCGAGCCCCTCGACTTCGATGTCGAACTGGCCCGCGAGCGGGGTGCGCACCAGTTGACCCTCCCCGGACACCTTGGCACCCCGGCCCGTGGCCGCGGAGAACGCGACTGCGGTGGGCACCGTCGAGTCGGTCCCCAGCGGTCCTGCCCGGAACTCGAGGGCGGTCACCTCGAACTCCGCCGACGGGCTCACCGATCGGTCGGTCACCCGGACCGTGACGCCGGCCACCTCGAACTGCCGCACCACGATGCTCCAGGGCGAAGCCGAGTCCGTCGGAATCTCGGAAGCAGTCGCGGGCCGGAGCTCGGCCAGCGGGGCGCTCCAGTTCACCGTGCCGTCCGCCAGCCGCTCCGCCGCCAGGAAGGGCTCACTCACCCGCACCAGGCCGATCCGCGCCTCGCGTGCCGGCCACTCGGCCTCGATCCCTTCGAGCTCGAGCCGCGGCACCCGGACCCAGTCCTCCGCCGGCCCGCGCGGCTGGACGGCCAGGTCGGTCGCGGTGAACGCGGCCCCGGGTACCGACAACACGAGTCGCCCGCCGGGCCCCTGGTTCACCTCGTAGGGAAGCCTTCCCTCGCCCTTCCCGCTGGTGAGGCGGAGCGGCCGGTCCCCGCCCAGCGCATCCGCCATCCGGGCGAGCGGCACGTTGGAAATCTCGAAGCTCCCCGTGAGGGAGAGCGGCTGGACGGTGCTGCTCCCCGACCAGCGAACCCGGGCCCCGCCCGCGAAGGTGGCGGTCAGGATGTGCTCGCCGGTTTCCTCGGGCAGGGTGGAGAGCCCTTCCATCGAGAGCCCCAGGTCGCGCAGCCGCTCCTGGTAGCGGGGCGTGCGCGACTCGTCCACGAAGTCGAGCTGCCCCTCCCGCACTGCGAGTCGCTGGATCACGAGCCGCGGGGGGCGCGCCGTCGTGTCGCGCTCCACTGCGCTGTCGGGCTCCATCAGGTCCGCCACCGCGGGCCGCCCGTCGGACGCGATCCGGGCAACGATCCGGGGCCGCACCACCCGGAACTCGTCCAGCACCATCG
>JBOHSQ010000099.1:0-7808 GCA_050733295.1 Gemmatimonadales bacterium | reverse complement strand
CACCTCGGCACGAGCCCGGGCCGCGCCTTCAGCCGCGTCCTCGACCGCCCCACGAAGCTGGAGCGGGCGCCGCGGAGCCGCGATGCCGGCGAACCACCCCTCGGCGGCTGGCGGCACCAGGGCGACGACCTCCCTGGCCAAGGTCAGGAGATGGGCAAGTTGCTCGCGCGCAGGCAGATCGTAGGCCACGACGCACGACGCCTGGCCCAGCGAGGCCGTGCCGACCTCGATGGCGAGGTCGCCTCCGGCGAAGGCCGAACGCACGCGATCCGCTTCCTCGGCGTCCGCGACCCAGACCGCGACCGAAGCCGGATCGAGGATCTCGACCAATCCGGCCAACGCCTGCAGGCGGCGCGACGGTGGGGTCACGATGACTCGCACCGGTCCCACCGGGTAAGCCGGGACGTCCGCCGGACGGCCGAGGATCAAGGCCTTGCGTGCCCACCGCTCGACCAGGTCGTCGAGCACGTCCGGACGAGAGGCCAGCAGCAGCCGCTGCGCCTTCCGCGGCAGCTCGGGCAGGATGACGTCGAGGGTTTCCCCTTCCGGCTCGAGCTCAGGCCAGGCGAGTGCCGTGAGGAGGACCGATTCGGCGCGGAGGGCGGAGCGCCGCAGGAGGGCGAGGAGGGTGCGCGGAGCGGCGACGAGAACCTGGGCCCGGGCATCGCGAAGCCGGGCTTCCGTCCGACCGAGGCCCTGCGCGGCAATCGTGCGGAGCCCCAGGGCGGCGGCCAGCCGGCGGGTCACCGCGGCCATCTCGGGCAGGAGCGCGTCGGGTACCACAACGATGGCCTGCAGTCCGGAGTCGGGTGTGATTCGACCCAGGGCGGGGGCGAGGACCGGGCCGAGCCACCGTGCGGTGGGCGGGGAAAGGACCGCGATGGGGTGGCCGCGGAGCGCGCTCGGCGCGGCCTCCCGGACCAGGGCGTCGGACGACGCCCACCCCAACGATTCGAGCGCCGCGCCCACCGGCGCGGGGACCTGCAGCTCATCGAAACCCGACACGGCGACACCCTCGATTGTCAAAGCCGACGCCGGCCGCTGGTGCGACCGGGCCGGGAAGGTACATCGCCGCCGCCGGCCGCGTCCACGGTTGACTTCACGAGTAGCCCCGGGAAGCTTTCGCCGCCGATGCCCGAACCACTCTCGCAGAACATCGCCTATCTGAAGGCCTCCGAAACGCTCGCCATCAGCGCGGAAGCCCGGCGTCGCCGGGCAGCCGGGCAGGAGGTCTGGGACCTCGGTGTCGGCGAGCCCGATTTCGACACACCGGGGCCGGTCGTCGAATCGGGGATCCAGGCGCTGGAGCGGGGCATGACCCGGTACCCGCCCAACACCGGCATCCCCGAGCTTCGCGCCGCAATCGCGGGCCACTTGTCCCGCCTGTCGGGAGGGCGCCCGGTCGATGCCGACCGGATCGTCGTCAGCTCCGGCTCCAAGCAAGCGATCTTCAACGCGGCGTTCTGCCTCTGGGGACCGAAGGAAAAGGTCCTCATCCCCGCGCCCGCGTGGGTGTCCTACCCGCAGATCGTGCATCTCACCCGGGCGGAACCAGTCCTCGTACCGGGTGACCTCGAGTGGAGCCTCAAGGTCGGCGTCGCCGACCTCGAGGCCCGCTACGACAAGCTGGTCCGGGGGCTCATCCTCTGCTCGCCCTGCAACCCCACCGGGGCCGTGTACACCCTGGCGGAGCTCCAGGCGATCGCCGAGTGGGCAGTGCGGCGCGACGTCTGGATCATCGCGGACGAGATCTACCGCCGGATCGCTTACGGTGGCGGGCCGGCGCCGTCGTTCCTCGACCTGCCGGAGGAGCTGCTCGGGCGCGTGGTCCTGGTGAAAGGCGCCAGCAAGGCGTATGCGATGACGGGCTGGCGGATCGGCGCGGCCTATGCACCAGCGCGGGTGGCGTCCGCCATGGCCGCCCTGCAATCCCACACCACCACCGGTGCCAACCATCCCGCGCAGTGGGGAGCGGTGACCGCCTTCACCGACGAGCGGGTCGAGCAGGAGGTGCAGCGGATGGTGTCGGCATTCCGCCGCCGCCGCGACCACCTGGTCGAGCGGTTCCGCGGCGAGGCCCCGGGCATCGAGTTCGTGGAGCCGCACGGGGCGTTCTACTTCTTCTTCCGCGTGGACGGCGTGATGCTCGACGGCGAGGGCGGAGCGGCATTCTGCCAGCGGCTGATGCAGGAGTCGGGCGTGGCGCTCGTACCGGGCGCGGCGTTCGGCGACGATCGCTGGGTACGCCTGAGCTACGCCACCGACGACCGTACCCTCGACGAGGCGCTGGACCGACTGCTCGCCGCGCTGGGCGCCGCGCGCGGCGCGCGCGTGGGATGAGCCTCGAAGTCCGGATCGCCCCTGCCTCACCGGGACCGCTGCCCGCCCTGCGGTGGACCTGGGACGCCGAGACCGACATCCTCGCGGGATCCTTCCCGGTCCCTCACACCACCGGATATACCGGTCCGGTCGAGCTCTCGGATGACGAGGGCTCGATCATCGTGGTGGACGTGGCAGGTGGGGTGGTCTGCGGCGTGGACGTTGCAGTCTGGCCCGAGGTCGTGACGGTGCCGGAACTGGCCCTCCCCGCCGAGGTCGCCGCGGGTCAGGCGTTGGTCCCGACCAGGCCCTCCCGTACCTCCGCCGGTACCCTCGAGGTGGACACCACGCTCTCGATGGCCGTGAGCCCGGACGGCACGACCTATCACCTACGCATAGGATCGCGCAGGCTGGTCGACGTCGCGCGCATCGCCGATCACCTGCTCGTCGAGGTGGACCGTCGAAACCGGCTGGCCGGGTTCTGGGCGACACAGGTCCCACCCCGTCCGGATCTCGACCTGGCCTGAGCTCCCTCTCCGGCGGCCCGGCCTCCCGCCTCCGATGCCCTAGATTTCCTGCATGCCCACAGCCACCCCCATCGGCCGAGTCGTCGCCACCGAGCTCCGGCCCTCCACCCCGCACCAGTTCCAGTTCCGGGTGAATCCTGACGCCGCGGTCGGGATCGGCGCGATCGTCCGGGTGGACATCCCCGGGCGGGTGGTCTACGGCACGGTCGTCGACGGGGCGGCATGGCTGGAGTACCCGGAGCAGCTCCAGGCCTCGGCGGACGGGCCCGGCTTCCCGTTGCCCGCAGGGACCGCGACCGAACCGGAGACAGTGCGCCTCTACACCGCGGCAGTGCTGCGGCAGGTGCCCGAGGAGCCAATGCAGCCGGTGCCGCCGGGGGATGTCCGCCTGGCGGACGACGGGGACGTAGCCACCGCGCTCCGGATGGACGCATACACCGGCGAGGGCGGGACCGGCATTCCGATCGGGATCTACGGCCGAGGCGCGGCCGGGGCCCCGGTCTTTCTCGACTGCGATTTCCTCCTTGGCCCCGAAGCGGCCCACTGCACCGTCACCGGCGTCTCCGGCCTCGCGACCAAGACCAGCGCCGTGCTGTTCCTCCTGTCGAGCGTGTTCCAGCGCTTTCCCGCGTCGAAGGGGACGGTCGCCGCCGTCTGCTTCAACGTGAAGGGGCCGGACCTCTGCTTCCTCGACCAGCCCGGGACGCTGGGCGCCGAAGACCTGGCGCTCTACGCGCGTCTAGGCCTAGAGCCTGCCGTGTTCAGCGGGGTGCGCTACTACGCCCCCTTCAAGGCGGACGGCGTGAATCTGAACACGCTGCGGACGAACCCCGCGCTGGCGGCGAATACCGAGCCGCTCGTCTGGGGACTGCGCGAGGTGCTGGACTACGCCGAGGTGCTGCTCAACCGCGACGACGTAGACGCGAAGACCGACGCGTTCATCGACTTCCTGGCCGAGCGAGTGGTGGGGCGGGAGTTCCATGATCCTGCCCTGCGCGAGGCCCCGTTCCGCGTGGAAAGCTTCGCCGACCTGGAGGGGCTGTTCCAGTCGATCTTCGGGTTCCTCGAGGGACAGGGCCGGGGCGGCGAGATCTGGCGCACGCACCACGTGGCGACCATCCGCAAGGTGCGGAACCGCCTGGGAAACGTGAGCACGCGCTCGAAGGGCCTGGTGACCGACGACGGCGGGGCGAACGACCTTCCCTGGGGCCGCTTCGACGACAGGGGCGTTTACGTGGTGGACGTGGCGGGGCTCGATCCGCTGGCGCAGGACCTGGTGTTCGCCCGGGTGGTGTCCAAGCTCCGCGAGCACCTCGAGCGCCGCGACCTCGGGGTCGACCACGTCGTCGTCTTCGTGGACGAGCTCAACAAGTACGCACCTGCCGACGGGCAGGAGACCTACGTCAGGAAGATGCTGCTCGACCTCTCGGAGCGGGGCCGCTACCTGGGCCTGGTCCTGTTCGCGGCGCAGCAGTTCCGGTCGCAGGTGCAGCGCCGGGTGGTGGGCAACGCGGGCACGTCGATCTACGGCCGCATGGACGGTGACGAACTGGCCACGCCGGGGTACGCGACCCTCTCCCCCGCCACGCGAGCCAAGCTCTCCGCCCTGCCCAAGGGCCAGCTGATGCTCCGGCACCCGCACTTCACCCAGCCGGTATTCATCCGCTTCCCCAGGCCCGCCGCGCTCGCCGGCCGGGAGGGCGTCACCCGCTTTCCCCCGGAGCCGGAGCTTCCGTTCGCCGCCGCCGTGGCCCGGCAGCTTCGCACCCTCGGTGGCCAGACCACGGCAGACGAGGTGGCCGAGCTCATCGAGGGACGCCGGGAAGAGGACGTGCGCCGGGTACTGGCGGCCTGCCGCCGCGCCCGGCCGGAGCAGCCGGTCGCCTTCTTCGTGGCGGGGCTGGGGCGCCGGGTGGTGCCCGAGGCAGGGGCTCCGCGACGGGGCGTCATTCCCATCCGGACAGGTCGCGATCCCTACGCGTAGGTCCCTTGCTCGCCCCAGCTTGCGGGATGATTCTCCACAGGTGCTGATCGCCCATCTCGCCGACGCGCACCTCGGCTTCCGACAGTATCACCGCCAGACCTCGGCGGGCATCAACCAGCGCGAAGCCGACGTGGCCAACGCCTTTCGCCGGGCGGTCGACGACGTCATCGAGGCGCGGCCCGATGCCGTCCTGGTGGCCGGGGACCTGTTCCACGCCGTCCGCCCGACCAACACGGCCATCGTCTTCGCCTTCCGTCAGTTCCAGCGCTTGCGCGAGGCGCTGCCCCAGACGCCCATCGTGCTCATCGCGGGCAACCACGACACGCCGCGCTCGAGTGAGACCGGGTCGATCCTCACGCTGCTCGACGACCTCGGGATCGATGTCGCCTCCGATACGGCCCGGCGCCTCGAGTATCCCGAGCTGGACCTGAGTGTCCTTGCAGTTCCGCACGCGGCGCTCTTCGCACCGGAACGGCCCGTCCTCGAAGCGCTCGGCACCGCAAAGCGCCAGGTGCTGGTCATCCACGGCGAGGTGGAAGGGGTCTTCCCCTCCGACCGCTCGATGGCCGAGTTCGGGGGCGCCACGCTGGCAAGGGACGGTCTCGCCCGTGGCGGATGGAGTTACGTCGCGCTCGGCCATTACCACGTCCAGACCGAGGTCGCCTCCCGGATCTGGTACTCCGGGGCGCTCGAGTACGTGAGCCCGAACCCGTGGGGAGAACTCCGGGAAGAGGCGCGCAGCGGGCATCCTGGAAAGGGCTGGCTGCTGGTCGACCCGGACTCGGGCCAGGTGGAGCGGCGCCCGATCGAGCTGGCCAGGACGGTGCTCGACCTCGAGCCGATCGACGCCGCGGGGTTGGCGGCCGAGGCGCTGCAGGCGAGCATCGCCGCACGGGTCACTGCCGTCCCGGGCGGCATCCGCGATCGTGTTGCGCGACTGGTGGTGCGGAGCGTTGCCCGCCACGTGGGGCGTTCCCTGGACCACGAACGGATCCGGCGATGGAAGGCCGAGGCGCTCCACCTTCACATCGACCTGCGGCCGCCGCGTGCCGAGCGCGTTGCCGCGTCGGGTGCACCCGGTTCCCGGCACGCCCTCCCGGAGGTGGTCGCGGACTACCTGCGCCGGCGACCCCTGCCCGCGGACGTGTCCCGCGAGCGGTTCGTGCAGCGTGGCAGCGAACTGGTGGCGGCGGTGGAGCGCGAGGCGTCGGAGGGCTGATGCAGCTCCTGCGGCTTCGCCTGGTGAACTTCCGGCAGCACGCCGATACCGAGGTGGAGCTCGGGCCCGGTCTCACGGGCGTTGTCGGGCCGAACGGGGCGGGCAAGAGCACCCTGCTCGAGGCCATAGCCTTCGCGCTGTACGGCATGGCAGCCGCTCGTGGCACCCGGGAGACGATCCGGAGGCGAGGCGCACCGCCGCGCTCGCCGGTCAAGGTGGAGCTCGACTTTGCCCTGGGCGCCCACGAGTTCCGGGTTGTCCGCACCCTGGGGAGTGCGGAACTGTTCCAGGACGGAGGCCAGGTCCCGGTGGCCAACAGCATCCAGACGGTCGGGGAGAAGGTGACGCGGCTCCTCGGGATGTCGCGCGAGGAGTTCTTCAACACCTACTTCACGGGTCAGAAGGACCTCGCCGTGATGGCCGCCATGTCGGGCCCGGAACGAGCCCAGTTCCTCTCGCGGGTGCTGGGGTACGAACGCCTCCGGACGGCGCAGGAGCGGCTCAAGGAGTCGCAGCGCCTGCACCGCGCGCGCCTTCAGGGGCTCGAGACCGGACTGGTGGAGGTGGCCGAGCTCGAGGCGGAGGCGGCTGGCGCGGTGGCCCGACTCGACGCCGCACGCACGGGTGAAGCCGGGGCCCGGCACTCACTGCTCGCCGCGGAAACACGCGTGACCGAGGCGCGCCCGGCCTGGGAGTACCAGCAGCGGGTGCGCGACCAGGTCCAGTCGCTGAACGGCGACCTGCGGGTGGCCGAGCACCAGGTCTCGGCAACGCGCGAACGGTTCCAGCAGCTCGACCGGCGGCTGGCCGAGGCGCTCGCCGCCGGGGACCAGCTCGCGGAGCTCGAGCCGCAGGTGAGTGGGCTGGCGACCCTGAGGGAGGAGCGCGCCCGGCACGTGGAGCAGGGCAAGGTCGCGACGCGCCGGCAGGAGGCCCTGGCGCGGGTGGCCGCGGCTCGCGCCGAGGCTGCCGGACTCGAGGCGCGGCTCGCCGAGCTGCCCCGCATCGAGGAGCTCGAGCGCATGCGGGTGGAGCTGGCCGAGCGCCGCCAGGCGGTCGAGTCGTCCCACCAGCGCGGGGCCGAGCTCCGGACCGCATGGGTCCGGGATCAGCAGGACGCCGCGACCAAGCTGCAGTCGCTCCGCGACCAATATGCCGACCTCCGGGCCCAGCGTGACACGCTGCGGGACGCCGGCGAAGCCGGGAATTGTCCTACCTGCGGCCGGCCGCTGGGCGGCGACCGGGAGAGCGTGTTGGGCCTGCTCGAACGGCAGCTCGAGGAGATCCAGCTCCACGGCAACTTCTATCGGCAGCGCACCGAACAGCTCCAGGAGCCGCCGGAGGAGCTCTCGCGGGTGGAGCAGGAGCGCGGGGACCTGGACGCGGCGGCCGCCGCGGCCTCGGCGGAGCTGGGTGGGCTCGAGCGTGCCGCGCGGGAAGGCCCGGGGCTCGCGCGCGGGCTGGAAGCCGCGAGGGCCCGGCTGGCCCGGGAGGAGGCGATCCTCGCCACCGATCCGGTCGCCTACGATGCCGACCGTCACGCCGAGGTGGAACGGGAGATCACCGCGCTCGAACCGCTGGCCCTGCAGGCGGCGCGCCTTCGCGGTCTGGCGGACCGCGCGAGCGCCCTGGTGGGAGAATTCGAGGCGGCGGAGCGCTCACTCACGGAGCGGGAGGCGGCCCTCGCCGACGTCCGGGAGCGGCTGGCGGGCCTGGGATTCACCGAGGCCGCACACGGGCAGGCGCGCCTGGCGTGGGA
>JBOHSQ010000098.1:0-4899 GCA_050733295.1 Gemmatimonadales bacterium | reverse complement strand
GGTTTATGGTACGGAACGCCGAGGGGAAGCGTCAAGTCAGCCGTCGACGAATTCCACCACCACTCGGCGGGGAATGATCCCGGCCTCGAAGGCGCGATCGAGGAGCCGCTGTACGGCCTGCCGTCCGCGCGGGCCGTAGTCCACCGTCCATTCATTGACGTACATCCCCACGAACGCGTCGGTGCGCTCATCACCGATGCCCCGGTTGAACTGCTTCGCGTGCGCCAGCGCCGGCGCCCGGTGCGCGAGGCCGTGCTGGATGCTCGCGCGGAGGTCGCGCGCTACCTGCCGCACGATCGCCTGGCCCAGGTCGCGCCGCACCACGTTGCCGCCCAGCGGAAGCGGCAGGCCGGTCTCGCCCATCCACCAGGCGCCCAGGTCCTGCCACAGGTGCAGTCCCCGGTCCTGGTAGGTGAGCTGGCCCTCGTGGATGAGGAGCCCGACGTCGACTTCGCCCCCCACCACCGCGTCCTCGATCCGGTCGAACGGCATCACCACGGTGCGCGCTTCCGGCTGGTACAGCCTGAGCGCCAGCGCCGCCGTGGTGAGGGGGCCCGGGATGGCCACGGTGCGGCCGCCGAGCACTGCGCGCGGGTCCGCCGGTGCCGGCGCGCGAGCCACCAGCCGCGGGCCGTAGCCATCGCCCATCGACGACCCGCTGGAGAGGAAGGCGTACCGATCGGCGAGATACGCATACGCGTGGACCGAGACCGCGGTCACCTCGAGCTCGCCCGCCAGGGCGCGCCGGTTGAGCGACTCGATGTCGGCCAATTCATGAACGTAGGCCAGGTCGCCGGTGGGAATACGGCCCTCCGCGAGCGCCCAGAACATGAAGGCGTCGTCGGAGTCTGGGCTGTGGGCGACGTGGATGGTGCGCGGCATCTGGTCCAGGGTCGAAGTTAAGGTCGGGCGCCCTGCGCCCGCGTGCGGAAGTCATCCAGCGCCGCGCGGTGGTCCTCGTATTCCGGTCGGGCGCTCGCGATCTGCGTGTCCCAGGCCTGGAGAAACCGGCTCCGCACCGCGCGTGCCGTGGCGGAATCACCCGCCACCTCGGCCGCTGCTTCCTGCACCAGCAGCGCAAGCAGGTGGCCCGGCGTCTCGGTGAGCATCGTGTCGGTAAGGGCGCGGACGGCGGCCCAGTCTTCACCTCTCGCCTGGAGCAGTGCGGCGTGGAAGCGGGCGTCCTGGTCCACCGAGTCGAGCTGGCGGTATGCCATCAGCGCCATCGGGAGGAATCGGCCAGCCTCCTCCGCGTCGCCCCGTTCCGAGGCGGCCATCACCCGGTCGAACAGCCGGTCGAACCGCTGCCGCGGCGTCATGCTGCTCAGGTCCACCGCGGCCGCTCCGCCGGCCGTGGCCCGTCCTCCCGGGCCGGCGTTCCCCGAATTGGCCATTGCCGGCGGGGGTGCCGACTCGAAGCGGTATGCCTTCCAGGCGATGAAGGCCGCGAACAGGAGGCTCACCCCCACGCCGACCGCCCATGCCAGGCGCTCCGTCGCCGGCGGGCGTCCCTGCTGGAAGGCACCGCAGCGGTGGCAGAAGCGGACCGTCGCTGCGAGGTCCGTCCCGCAAGCCGGGCAGGGTCGCGTATGGGGGGAAACTTCGGGCATCGCCCCAAGATAACCGCCCCCGGGGAACCGGCCGCTGGCGCCCGTGCGGGGCCCATTGTACCGTGGAGGGACGGAGGCGGAATGGCCCAATCGCAGCAGCCGCTGACCGGCGGCGTCCCGGACGCCCCGGCCGCACACCATCTCGGCGACCTCGCGCGGAGCGACCGCCGCTGGAACGTATACCTCGAGTTCCGGCCCCAGGGCCGGTCGGTCGGCGGCCGTCTCCATTTCATGGAGGCGGACGCACGGCGGACCTCGGCCTGGATCTTCCTCGAGGACTCGGAGCAGGAGATCCTGAGCCGATTCAATGAGTTCAGTCCGGTGGAGCTGTGGAGGCTGGCCGAGAGCCTGGAAGGCTGAGCCGGGCGGCATGTCACGGACGGGGGCCGGTCGCCGGGGGCTTACCGGGGGCCGGCCCCGCTAGTTTTCCCCCTCCTATCCCGGCCTCACCCTTTCCACGGCTCACCGTCGCCGATGCCGCTCCCGCGCGCATTCCTGCTCGACCTCGAGGGTACCCTGTACGGCGACGCCGGTCCCGAACCCGGCGCCCCGGAAGTGATCCGCGCCCTTCGCCGCCTGCGCATCCCGTTCCGTTGCGTCTCGAACACCACGCGACGGTCACGGGCCGGGATCGTCGAACGCGTCCGCGCCTTCGGTCTCGACCTCGCGGCGGAGGACATCCTCACGGCCGTGCTGGCCGGCGCGGAGATCGCGCGGCATCTCGAGTGCCGGGTCGTGGCGCCGTACATCCACCCGGCCGCGCTGCCGGACCTGGGTGAATTCGAGCTGGTCGGCGGCACCAGCGGTCGTGCGCCGGGCAATGCGCCCCCCGATGCAGTGCTGGTTGGCGACCTCGGCGCGCTCTGGACCTACGACCTCACCCTCGAGGCCTTCCGGTCGCTACTCGCGGGCTCGCGGCTCATCGCCCTTTCCCGGGACCGCTACTACCAGCGGCGGGATGGACTGGCGCTCGATGCCGGCGCCTGGGTCGCCGGCCTGGAGTACGCGGCCGGGGTCGAGTCCACCGTGGCGGGCAAGCCCAGCCCGGCATTCTTCCTCTCGGCCGCGCGCACCCTCGGCGTCCCGCCGGCCGAGACCGCAATGGTGGGTGATGACATCTGGACCGACGTCGAGGGTGCCCAGCGCGCCGGCTACCGGGGTTGGCTGGTGCGCTCCGGCAAGTTCCGCGACGAACTGCTCGCAGCCAGCGCCGTCGTCCCGGACCGGATCCTCGGCGGGATCGGCGACCTCCTCGCCGACCTCCGCTGATGATCCCGCCGTCGCGGGGCGCCCCCGCGGCGCCGCTCGTCGCCCTCACCCTGCTCGCCGGTGCCGCGTTCCCGCTCTCCGCTCAGTCCTCCGATGCCCGGGGCGTGACCGCGATCCAGATCGAGCGTGGCGACATCTTCACCCGCGCCGAGGCCAGCCGCTCGTTCCTCGCCCGCATCGCGAACAGCATCCACACCATCACCAACCACCGAGTCATCCGGAATGAGATCCTGCTCAAGGAGGGTGAGGCGTGGGATCCGGTCCTCGCCGCCGAGACGGAGCGCAACCTTCGCGCGCTGGGCGTCTTCCGCAACGTCTCCGTGGACAGCGTACGGACCGCGGCGGGCCTGGTCGCGAGGGTTCGGACCCGCGACGGATGGAGCACTTCGGCCGACGTGAGCTACAGGAGTTCCGGCGGCGACAAGTCCTGGGGAGCATCGGTCTACGAACGAAACCTGCTCGGTACCGTGACGCGGGTCGGGTTCGGCTACCGCGACACCCCGGACCGGACCTCATGGTTCGCGGAGTTCAGCCAGCCCCGGCTGGTCGCGGGCCGGGTCGGCCTGGCGGCGATCTGGCAGGAGCATTCCGACGGGCGGGTGGTCGCCAGCTCACTGGGCCAGCCTTTCTTCTCGCTGTCGTCCCCCTGGGCGTGGACCGTGCTCGCCGACAACCGCGAGGAGCGGATCTACCAGTATTTCGAGGGGGAAACCACCGCGCGGGACACGCTGCAACGGCGCTACGCCCTGGGCAGGATGGATTTCGGCATGGCGCTGCAGGCCTCGAAGTTCGGCTACACGAGGGCGGGGGTGTTCGGCCAGGTCCGGCGCGACGACTACGCCGACTTCGCGTCCGCCGACACCCTGGGCCATAGCGTCAGCGGCGCGGTGGGAAGCATCGTCGAGTGGCGCCATGCCCGCTACATCAAGACCCGCGGGTTCGAGGGCGCGGGGCTTGATGAGGACATCGACCTGAGCCGGGTGACCCGGGCCGGGCTTGCCCTCACCCCCGAGGCGTTCGGCTACTCGGAAAGCGGGGTCGTCCCCTCGGTGGCGGGACGGATCGGCGGGACCCTGGGCCGCGCCTCGGGATGGGCCGAGGTCCTGGCCCACGGGCGCTTCACCGCGCACGGCCTCGACTCGGGCCGGGTCCGGGTCGCGCTCACCGGGTTCTCGCCGATCGGCTCCAACCAGTCGTTCGTGATCCACGCGGAGGGCGGCTGGCTCGAGGACCCGGCGCCGGGCACCGAGTTCGACCTGGGATTCGCCACCGGTCCCCGATCGTTTGGCATCCATGCCTTCTCCGGCGATCGCGCCGTGTACGCCACCGCGGAGTACCGGTGGTATCCGATCAGGGACCTCGTCGGCCTGGTGGACCTCGGGTTCGCCGGGTTCGCGGATTTCGGCGGAGCGTGGTACGCGGGGAGCACCCGGAGAACCGGGTGGGATGCGGGGTTCGGCCTGCGGGCGGGGGCGAGCAGGTCCTCCGACTCGCGGGCGCTCCGGGTGGACCTGGGCCGACGCGGCGGCGACGCCGAACGGGAACAGGGATGGATCCTGTCGATCGGCACCGGGCTCACCTTCAGCCCGCGGCTTTTCTAGCGCCCGCTCCCGCCACCGCCGAGCATCGCCCACCTCGCCTGCAGGCGGTCGCGCGTCTGCCGCTTGAGCCGTTCCAGCCCCCGCCGGAATTCGGCGTCGGACCGCACGGGGTCGTACAGCCCTGACGCGAACACCCACTCGATCCGGTGGGGCGTGTGCGCGGCGGCGCGCTCGAGCCAGCGCAGCGATTCCTGGGGCCGGCCGGTCCACGCGTAGTACGTCGCCAAGTCGGTGAACTGGTGGACCGTGAAGTACTCCTCGCGCTCCAGCATGGTCCCGAGCGAGTCTGCCAGCGTCTGCGCCTCGTCCACCCGCCCCGCGGCGTGGAGGCAGGTGGCCGCGGCGGCGAGCCACGGTCCGAAATCGGAGCGGGAGCACTCGGCCGCCCTTCCGACCAGCGGTAGCGCGTAGGCCTCGAG
>JBOHSQ010000097.1:0-19802 GCA_050733295.1 Gemmatimonadales bacterium | reverse complement strand
CGGCCGCACCGCCCGCCCCGGCCCCCGCCGCAGCCGGCGCCGCTGGCCCCGGTGACGGAGATCGGGTGAAGGCGTCTCCGCTGGCGCGGAAGATCGCCGCCGAGCGAGGTGTGGATCTGGCCGGCATCGCGGGCAGCGGGCCGGCGGGCCGCATCGTGCAGCGGGACGTGGAGCGTGCCCCGGCCAGAGCGGCGCCGCAAGCCGCGGCGCGGGCGTTCCCGGAGGCCGGGTTCGTCGACGAGCCGCTGACCCAGATCCGGAAGACCATCGCGAAGCGCCTGGTCCAGTCGCTCGGGCCGATTCCGACGTTCTTTCTCACGACCGAAATCGACATGGAACGCGCCTGGGATGCGCGCGAGGCGCTGAAGGAGCTCGGGCCGGAGGGCAAGATCTCCTTCAACGACATCGTGGTGAAGGCGGTGGCCACGGCACTCCGGCAGCACCCGGCCTGCAATGGCTGGTGGCAGGACGACCATATCCGGTACTGGCGGGACGTCCACGTCGGCGTGGCCGTGGCGGTGCCCGATGGCCTCATCACGCCCGTGGTGCGCCACGCCGACCGCAAGTCCCTCCGGGAGATCTCGGCCGAGGTCCGGGACATGGCAGGGCGTGCCCGGGAGCGCAAACTCATGCCCGACGAGTACACCGGGGCGACGTTCTCCGTCTCGAACCTCGGCATGTACGACATCACCCACTTCACGGCCATTATCAACCCGCCCGAGGCGGGCATCCTCGCGGTCGGCAGTATCACCGAGCAGCCGGTGGTCCGCGACGGGCAGGTGACCGTCCGCCGGAGGATGCACGCGACGATGTCCTGCGACCACCGCGTGATCGATGGTGCAACCGGCGCGGAATTCCTCAAGACGCTCAAGACCCTGCTGGAAAACCCGCTCGCGCTGGTGTGGTAGGCGGGCGGGAGGAGTTCAGGTAGGCGGCAGGCAGCGCCGGCGCACCGGGCGGGGACCCTCCCCGCCCGGTGCCGCCCGGCGGCAACGGAGACCAGGCAGGCAGGGGACTTCCAGTGGCGAACACCTTCGACGTCATCGTGCTCGGCGGCGGGCCCGCGGGTTATGTGTGTGCCATCCGCTCGGCCCAGCTCGGCCTCAATACCGCCGTCGTCGAGCGCGACAAGCTCGGCGGCGTCTGCGTCAACATCGGCTGCATTCCCACCAAGGCGCTGCTCCACAGCGCCCGGATGGCCAACGTCATCGCCCACGAGGCGAAGGACCTGGGCATCGAGACCGGCACGGTCAAGACGGACTACGGCGTCGCCATGCGCCGGTCCCGCAAGGTGGCGGAGCAGAACTCGAAGGGCGTCGAGTTCCTGATGAAGAAGCACAAGATCAGCGTGCTGCGGGGCACCGGGACCCTGCAGCCAGGACGGAAGGTCAAGGTGGGCACGGAGGTCCATACCGCGACGAAGGCGATCGTGATCGCCACCGGGTCCCGGGTGAAGGGGCTCCCGCAAGTCGGGCTCGAGATCGACAAGGCGACCGTGATCAGCTCCGACGAGGCGCTCTTCCTGGAGCAAGCCCCGAAGTCGATGGCGATCGTGGGCGCCGGCGCCGTGGGGTGCGAGTTCGCCGACGTCTTCGCCTCCTTCGGCACCAGGGTGACGCTGATCGAGGCCCTGCCCCGGATCCTCCCGCTCGAGGACGCCGAGGCGTCGGACGCGGTGGCGAAGAGCTACAAGAAGCGTGGCATTGACGTCCTCGCCGGCGCCGCGGTCCGGAAGGCCACCGTCACGAAGGACAAGGCAGTCCTGGAGATCGAGGCCGGGAGCGAGAAGAAGACGGTGGAAGCCGAAAAGGTCCTGATGGCCGCGGGCCGGGCGGTGAACACCGAGAGCATGGGGTTCAAGGAGTCGGGGGTGGAGCTGACCGACCGGGGCTTCGTGGAGGTGAACCTCGATACGCTCGAGACCACGGCGAAGGGCGTCTACTGCATCGGCGACGTCGCCGGACCCCCGATGCTGGCGCACAAGGGCAGCCGGGAGGGCGTGCACGTCGCCGAATTGATCGCCGGCCACAGGCCGCACCCGATCCGCTACGACAACGTGCCGAGCGTGACGTACTGCCACCCCGAGGTCGCAAGCATCGGCCTCACCGAGGCGCAGGCGAAGGAGAAGGCCCTGGAGTTCACCGTCGGCCGGTTCCCCTTCAGCGCCAACGGCCGCGCCCGTGCCTCGAACGAGACCGAGGGTTTCGTGAAGATCATCGCCGGCAAGAAGTACGGCGAGATCCTCGGCGCGCACATCGTGGGCGGGCACGCCTCGGAGATGATTCACGAGCTCGCGGTGGCACGCGAGAACGAGTACACCGTCGCCGAGGTGGATCTCGCGATCCACGCGCACCCCACGCTGTCCGAGGCCGTCGCCGAAGCGGCGCTGGACTCGATGGGCCGGGTGCTGCACATCTAGCAGGAGCGCATGCCTCACCCGCTCCATCCCGACGCGCCGGCCGAGGACTGGATCCCTCGGGTCGCGGCCGCCATGGGCCTCGCCGTGGCGCTGGGCGCTGGGGCGATGGCGCTGGTCCTCCTCGTCACGCGGGCGCTGATTGCGGGTGCGGCCGGCGACGGCCAGCCCGATCCCTTCGCCACCCCGGGCGTGGTCCTGCTGCTCGGGACCGCCGCGTCCTGCGCGCTGGCCTTCGTCACCGTCTGGATCGTCCTTCGCCCGATCGGAAACCCGTACCGCCAGGGGGGGCTCGCGAGCGTCGCAGGCCTGGTGACGCTGGTGCTGGGGTTCCTGGCCGCGCCGGTCCACTACTACCTCGGCGCCACGGGGCTCGCGGCGGTCGCCGGGATCGCCGCACTCGCCGCCCTTGCCCTCGCACGCCGGCTGCGCCGGATGGGGGCGCCCTGATGTCCGTGCTTTCCGTCCTCGACCTGGGCCGCCGTCACTACGGCGAGGTGCTCGACCTGCAGCGGGAGATGGCTCGCCAGCGCCTCGCCGGCGAGCTGCAGGACGACGTGCTGATCCTGGTGGAGCACGAGCCGGTGGTGACGCTCGGCCGGGGGACGCGCGCGACCTCACTACCGATCGCCGCCGCGGAACTTCCCTCCCGGGGTGTGGAAGTATTCGAGGTTGAGCGGGGGGGCGACGTGACCTTCCACGGCCCCGGGCAGCTCGTGGGTTATCCCATCCTGCATCTCTCCCGCCATCGCGAGGACCTGCACTGGTACCTCCGCCAGCTCGAGGCCGCGCTGATCGCGGCCCTCGCCGACCTTGGCATCGGTGCCGAGCGGAACCCGGGCTACACCGGTGTCTGGACCGGCGGCCGCAAGATTGCGAGCATCGGGGTGCACGTGAAGCAGTGGGTGACACTCCACGGCTTCGCGCTGAACGTGACGACCGCCCTGGACTGGTTCGACCTGATCGTGCCCTGCGGGATTCCCGGCGTGCGGATGACCAGCGTGGCAACGGAAGTGCCCGGCCTCGAGCGGCCCTGGGAGCGGACCCGGGACGCGGTGACGGCGCGGTTCGCGGAGGCGTTCGGCGCGACGGTGGAGGCCGGCCGCTAGCCCGACAAGTCCGATCCGGGGTGTGGGCGACCGGTAGCCGGCCTGGCGCCCGGGAAGCGCACGGTGGCAGTTGAAATCCCGGACGGACCCGGCTTGACTCCTAGCCATGTCGCGGACTCATGGGTCGCTCGGGGACACGCGGGCGAGTGAGATCCTCCGTGCCGCCGCGAGCTGGGCGCGCGAAGCGCCGCCGGCGTTGACGCCGGCCATCACTGCGGTGACGGTGCGCTTGGGGGAGATGATCGCCGATCAGCGCCACTACCGGGCGGAGCCGGGGGTACTTCCCGGCGCCCTCGATGCGGTGGCCGAGTCCCTCAGGACCGCCCGCGTCTCGGGCGCAGTGGCTGCGGAGCTCGATGCGCTGAGCCGGATGGAGCTGCGGAGCACTGGGTCGTGGTCGGTGGTGCCCGCGCCCCAGTCCGAGTGGGCGGCCGTCGCGATCGACTACCTTGCGGCCCGCGCCGCGGAGCTGCCCGAAGGCGAGCGCCCCGATCCCGATTGGGCCGACGACCTGGTTGCGGGGATCACTGCTTCGATCCGCGCCATCCTCCGCGTCGACGAACTGCAGGCCCGGACCGAGGCGCAGTTCCAGGGTTGGAGGCGCGGCGAGGGGCCGGTCGAGGAGCCGGCGAGGGGCGGCTAGCCCGCCCCGTTCCCCGAAGCCTTCCCGCCGAACAGCTCGAAGAACCTGCCGAACACCTTCACGCCATCCCAGATCTGCTGAACGTCCACCTTCTCGTTGGGTGAGTGCAGGCCGTCGTCCGGTAGTCCGATGCCGGTGAGCAGCACCGGGGCACCGCGGAGCCCGAGCTTGGCGACAATCGGGATCGACCCTCCCGCCCGCACCGTCACCGTCTTCCGTCCCACGACCTCCTCGAACGCCTGGTCCAGGACCTCGAAGGCCGGGTCATCCACGTCCACCTGCACGGGATCGCTGCCGTGCACCGGGCGGACCTCGACGTCGGCGTAGTCGGGCGTCAGGCGCTTCACCGCCTTGGTGAGTCCCGCCAGTGCTCCCTGATAGGTGTTCCCCGGCACGAGGCGCAGGCTCACCTTGGCCACCGCATAGGCGGGGATGACCGTCTTGGCCCCCTCCCCGGTGAACCCGCCCCGGATCCCGTGCATCTCGAGCGTGGGCAGGGCCCAGATCCGCTCCAGGATGCTGTGTTCCTCCAGGCCTGTGAGCGCCTTCCCCGTGACCTCCAGGGTGAGAAACGCCTTCCGGTCGAACGGCAGCTTCTTCCAGGTGCGAAGCTCGCTCTTCGTCGGCGGCTCGACGGTCTTGTAGATCCGAGGCACGTTGATCTCGCCCGACTCGTCCTTGAGCCCCGCGAGGATCCGGACGATCGTCTCGATGGCATTCGGCGCCACCCCGCCGTAGGAGCCCGAATGCAGGTCGCGCTGCAGGGTTCGGCAGTGGATCTCCGCGTAGCAGATGCCGCGCAGCGCGGTATACACCGCGGGGAGGCCGGGCGCGTAGTAGCCCATGTCGGCGACGATCACCGCATCGGCCTCGGTGCGCTCTGGCTCCCGGGTGAGGAGCGAGTCGATCATTTCACCGCCCGACTCCTCTTCGCCCTCGATCAGGAAGCGGAGGTTGACCGGAGGAAGCCCCTCCTCGTCCCGGGTGGCCTCGTACGCCTTGAGCAGAGTGAACACCTGCCCCTTGTCGTCCACCGCGCCGCGCGCGTAGAGGCGGCCGTCGCGGACGGTGGCCTGGAACGGGGGAGACACCCACTCCTCCACCGGGTCGACCGGCTGGACGTCGTAGTGGCCGTAGACGAGGATGGTGGGCTTGCCCTCCACCCGCGGACTCTCGGCCCACACGATCGGGTGCCCCTCACCTTCGATCAGTTCGACGACGGGGAAGCCAAGGCGTTTGAACTCGGCCATGAGCCACTCGGCGGCCTTGCGGCAATCGCGGGCATGGTCGGGCAGGGCGCTGATGCTGGGGATCGCGAGGAAGTCGGAGAGCTCGGCGAGCAGCCGCTCCTGGTCGCGCTCGACGAAGGTTGCGTCCATCGGTCGGGTCCGGGCAGAGGGTCGGGACGACGTGGAGTCCTAAGCTACACCATCTCCGGGGCGGCGTCAGGGCGCCTGGGTGCCCCGGTGGCCTCTGGCGCGGCCCGGTCCGCGCGATACATTCGCCGCGTGATCCGGACCAGCCAGTTCCGCCTCTTCGCGACCGAGCCCGGGGAGCGGGTGCTCGCCCGGCCGCGCCACCTGCTGCAGGACGGGCGCATCGCCGATGCGGAACGGGCCTACCTCCAGGTCCTGCGCGAGCGTCCCGATCTGAAGCTGGCATGGGGTGAGTACTTCCAGTTGCTGCGCGCGGAGCGCCGGTTCGAGGAAGCCCTGGCCCTTGCCCGGCGGGCGGCGCAGCATGCGGAAGATGGCGCCTTCTCGGACGCGCTCTCGGGAGCCGCCCTGGTGGAGCTCGGGCGCTACCGGGAGGGGCTGGTGGCCCTGGAGCGGGCTGCCGAGCGCGCTCCGGAACTGGCGCTGGTGTGGCACGAGGCCGGGTATGCGGCCTACCGTCTCGGCGAGCCGGCCCGGGCACTGGCCGCACTCGACCGGGCGTTCGCACTGGAGCCCGCGAGCGGCACCCTGCACCTTCGCGGGCGCATCCTGCAGGATGCTGGACGATTCCTCGCGGCCGAGGTGGCGTTCAGTGCGGCGTGCGAAGCGGCCGAGCTGCCCGTGCATCGCGCCGAGGCCGAGCGCCAGCTCGGCGTGACCCGCAGGCTCGCGCTGTTCGGCGTCCGCCCTGCGGCCCTGCCGCCGCATCGCCGCTGGTTCGCCGAGGCCGGGGGCGTGCCATTGACCGGGCCGGGTCGCGTACCGGGCGCGGATGAACAGACCGTGCTCCGCTCGCTCGCATCGCTTGCCGGGAAGATGGAGTGGTCCTTCACCGCGGTCCTGCCCGCCGACGACTGGCGCGGCTGGCAGCTCCTGGCCGACCTCCTCGACGTGCCGCTGGTCCCGGATCCCGGAAGCGACTGGCCCGGCGTTCCCCTCGTCGTTACCCACCGGATGTCGGGGGGCCAGACCCCCTGGCTGGGATGGGTGGACCGGGTGGAGCGAAGCCAGAGCGGACTCACCTTCGCCCTGGACCACAACGGGGAGGACCACTCGGTGGACATCATCGGCCGGCTCGACGGCATGGGCGGCCCCTGGCCCGACCCCACCACCGCGCTCGAGACCGCGCGGCATCCTGAGGGCCGGCTCCACCGGAGGCGGCTCCACTAGTCCGACGGCCCCTTGCAACCCTCACGGGGGACGGGCAATCGAAACCGTAGATCCCACCCTCGGAGCGCCCGATGTCCGGCCGTGCCCTGCGTCGTTCACTGTTCCTGCCCATCCTGGCCCTTCCGCTCGCCATCCCGCTCGCCATCCCGCTCGCAGCGCAGGAGCGATTCACGCTTGAGGGTGAGCAGGTGGCCATCTACAACCTCGCCGGCGAGGTCGAAGTGACCCAGGGCTCGGGTCCCGGCGTGGTTGTCGAGGTCACTCGCGGTGGCGGCGACGCCGCCAGGCTCCGCGTCGAGCAGGGGCCCTCCGGCGGGCGCACCACGCTCCGGGTCGTCTACCCCGGCAGCAGCATTGCGTATCCGCACGGTGGGGGTAACACGACCATTCGCGTCCGCGAGGACGGGACCTTCGGCGACACCGACCGCGGACGCGGAGGTCGGAAAGTCGAGATCGGGCGCCGGGGTGACGTCGAGGCGTGGGCCGACCTTCGCATCCTGGTTCCGGCCGGGCGGCGCCTGGCCGTCCGCCTTGCAGTGGGGAGCCTCGCGGCGCGGGACGTGGCCTCGAACCTGTCGCTCGACACCAGCAGCGGCGACATCACGGCCGAGCGCCTCGAGGGCGACCTGGACATGGATACCGGGTCCGGCAATGTCGTGGCCACCGGGATCCGGGGGCAGCTCAACATCGACACCGACTCGGGCGATGTGACCGTGAGCGACGCGACGGTCGGGGCCCTGGGCATCGACACCGGCTCCGGGAGCGTCCGGGTGGACGGGTTCAAGGCCGAAGCCCTGGAAGTGGACACCGACTCGGGGGATGTCACCGCCACCGGCGACGCCGGCCGAGTCCTGGTCGACACCGGGTCGGGGAGCGTGTCCCTGTCACTCGGCGCCGGGCTTCAGAACGTGAGCGTCGACACCGGCAGTGGCAACGTCACGGTACTGATCCCCGAGGGGTACGGCGCTCGCGTGCACCTGGAGACGTCGAGCGGGGACCTCGAGGTTGGCGTGCCGCTGCAGCTCCTGCGGCGGGGTGGCGACCTCCTGGAAGGCACGATCGGGGACGGCACCGGCTCGGTCGATGTCGAGACCGGCTCGGGGCACATCAGCCTCCGGCGTCGGTAGCCGGCGTCCGCTCTGCCAGCGCGCGCTCGAGCACCTCGAACGCGCGCTCTCCCTCCACCCCCTGCGTCAGCGCCCGCAGGGCCGCGACGCCGCGGCGGATGTCGCGGCCCTCGCGCACGTACCACGCCTCGAAGAGGTCGAGGCGGGTGCGGTAGATGCGAGCCGCGATGATGCGGGCGTTGTTGACCCGCGGCCCGGCGGAGGCGAGCCGGGTGGCCCGCATCAGTGGCGTCAACCGCTCCACTTCCGTGGCGGCCCAGCGCGCGACTTCCGCCCTTCCGGCCTCCAGTGCCGCGGAGTCGGGGTGCGCCGCATAGACCTGCTCCAGCCGGGTGGCGAGCGAGTCGTAATAGGCGCCCAACCGGATCTCATCGTGCCACCGGTTGGCCGCGCGTTCGGCGAGCAGGCTGTCGCCGCGTGAGCGGAAGAACTCCTCCGCGGCGCGATACCCCACCAGTTGGGCGAAGCTCTCGTTGAACGGAGTGGCGCTCCGGACATAGAGCGTGTTGTGCGCGATCTCGTGCATCACCGTCGAGACCATCTCCACCGAATCGCGCGACACTGCGGTGGACAGCAGCGGGTCCTCGAACCACCCCAGCGTCGAGAACGCGCCGGATGGCCGGAGCCAGGAGTCGTAGCCTCTCCGGTCGAATTCCTGCGCCGCCTTTCGGGCCTGCGGCAGATCGAAGAAGCCCTTGTAGGGCACCCGGCCGACGATGGGGTACGACCAGGTGTGGGGACAGAGGCAGTCGCGCGGGCTCGCCGAAAGCACCAGCAGCAAGGTGTCCCGCCCCACATCGCTGAATTGCCGATAGGTCTCACCGGCCTCGAGCCCCAGGCCGGCCGCGTGGTCGCGCGCCGCGAGCACCAGTTCCAGCATCGCGCGGCGCTCGGGCGGGGTACGCGGGTCCCGCGCCACCTCGTCGATCGGCCGGCGCCGGGCGAGGATGCGGAATTCCTCCGCCCCCGCGCGGGAGAGGAAGCGGACGTCCTGGCTGGCCAGCCACGCGGTGCCGTACCCGGCCATCAGCACCGCCACGATCGCGATGAAGACCACGAGACACCCCCGGCGGGTCACGGGCTGAATCGAAGCCCCAGGCGGTGCACCGGCGATCCGAAGGCGTTCCGGTGCTGGTACGCGTAGTCGACGCTGAAGCCGGGGAACAGGAGCCCGCCGCCGTAGGAGAGCGAGGACAGGCCGGATTCCTCAGGCACCTCCGCCGCGCCGACCCGCAGGAGCAGTCCCACCGACGGCGAGGCGATTCCGCCTTCGATGCCGCCCCGCCACCGGTGTTCCTCGCCCTCCGTCCACACCGATTCTATCGTCGTCAGCAGCCGCGGAATGCCCTGGGGATCGACGAAGTTGAGGGTGAACCCCAGGCGGGTGGTGAGGGGAAGGTCGAGCTTCTCACCGGTGGCGCGCAGCGTCCCGATACCCTGCACCGCCACGGCCAGCGCGGCGATGTCGAAGAAGGCGAAGGTAAGCCCGGCGTCGGTCGTCAGGGCCCGGTTCACCTGGCCTGCGGTGTCCTCAATGGAGACGTACCGGACGTCGACGCCCAGCGCACCGAGTCCGCCACGGTACACCCCCGCCACCACCCACGTGAGGTTGTCCTTCACACCCGCGCTATCGGGGAACTTCAGGTACTGCGCTCCGCCGGCCAGCGTGAAGGATCCGGCCCGCAGCGACATGGCCCCCATGCCCTGGCCCGACCCTGCGGCGTAATCGCTCCAGGCCAGTTCCGCGGTCGTCACCCGGAGCGGGGCCACGGCGGACGGGTTGTCGAAGACCGCTCCCGCGTATCCCGCCAGTGCGACGCCGGAGCCGCCGAGGGCGGCGCTGCGCACCGAACTGGGGAGCCGCGTGACGAGGGGTACGGTGGTCGCATCCTGACCCACCGCGCCCTCGCGCGGCAGCACCACCGCGAACGCCAGGGCGGCCGCGGCGCGCACGGTCAGCGGATGCGTGCCACCGCCAGGCGCGAGACGATGGCTGTGGAGAGCGCATTGCCTCCCGCCGTCGTCAGGGTGAGTTGCGTGAATCCGCTTCCAGCCGGCTGCACCAGGTTCAGGTGCGTGCCCGACCCGCCACGGAGCACTCCGCTGCGGGAATAGGACCCACCGTCGCTCTCGTCGGGCTGGAGCGGAAACGCGAGCGGAAACGTCGAGGGCCGGGAGGCGTGCCAGTCGGCGAAGGCGTCCCGCAGGTCCCAGCTGGTGTAGCGGAGCCGGGTGGTCGAGGGCGTGAAGCCGGGCAGGTCGTCCAGGTAGTTGGCGAGCTGCCACTGGGATACCACGCGGTCGAACGGCTCACCGGTGACGTGCTCGACGTTGTCCTGCCCGACCCTGCCGGTCTGGACGACGGCACGGGTGAACGAGGTTCCGTTGCCGCCGCCGCCGAACTGGTCCGCCAGCCATCGCACAAAGAGCCAGCCCGCCCCGCGCTCCTCGAGGGTGCCGGTAGACGCGTCGGGCGTGATGAGGAAGTTCTCTTCCGTCGCGACCAGGTAGTCGAAGGCGTTGGCGAAGTTGTTGATGTGGAACTGGGTGAACCGGTCGGGGGCGTCACCCAGGGCGATGCCGTTGTTGGGCAGCTGCCGGCCCCCCAGCTCCTCGGCGAAGTGCGACAGCCCCTCGTTCAGCCAGGTCAGCTCCGGCTGCGTGCTTCCCCTGATCAGCCGGTGCTGGTTGAAGCTGATCATGTGCTGGAACTCGTGCAGGAACGTCGGGCCGAGGGTCCGGAGCGCCGTTCCGCTCGACACCGAGCAGTTGGGGTTGCCGGGGTCGGCAACTGCGCTGAAGAACACCTCCGCCCCGTTCGAGGCAGTCGCACTCCCGGGCAGGAGGTCGAGCCCGTAGAAGTACCCGACCACCCGGCTGCCGGTGAAGTTGCAGTTCGGGCTGAGTGCGTTCACGGCATCGGTCAGGAGGATGACCACGACGCCGTTCGCGTCGATGTCCGACTCCCGACCGAATGCCGCGGTGTCGATCCCGTACATGTTGGGCGAGGTGCCGTCGAACAGCTGCCCGGCCTCCGCGATCTGTGCCGGCGTGAAGCCGTTCTCCGGGACATCGTCATCGAGGTACATGGCGCCCCGGGCTCCCACGTAGACGGCAGTCGAGGGCACGTTCGTGGTGGAGCTGCAGGCGGTGTTGGAGCACACCTTGAACGTGCGCTGGTGTCCGAGGTCGGGCGGCGAGATGCGGTACGCGGCCTCCGGCGTGCCGAGCGTGGCGGCCGGCAGGGAGGCGGCCATCGCCTCCATCCGGCGGAGCCGCAGGTGGAATTCGGCGGCCGGGTCGTTGCGCTGGAATGCGGACAGCCGCGCGCCTTCCGCGAGGTCGATGACCTCCCTCTCCAGCGCCGGGACCGCCCCGTCAGACACCGCTTGCAGCAGGTAACTCTCCGAGACCCCGAGGGCGGTCACCACCCCCGCCCCCGAGACGGCTGCCACCTCGTACTCCGCTTCCGTTCCCCCCGGATCCGGGAAATGGAGGCACGAGCCCGCCAGCCGGGGATCGACGATGGTGTGCTGCCCGGGGGCGAGAGCCACGATGTAGGCGATGGAGCAGTCCACCGGGAGGGGCGGCTCGGGACCAGACGGGCCGCCCTCCGCACAGGCGGAGACGAGGGTGGAAACGGTGATCCACACGAGGGCTGACTTACGCGGCATTCCGGCTCCAGCAAGGTGTCCAGGCCCGAGGGGAAACGGGCACGTAAGATAAAGGGGGACAATGGCTTTGACAATCGCGGGCAGTGCCGGTAGCTTCCCCGCGATGGCCTTCGCCCACCTCCACACGCACAGCGAATACTCCCTCCTCGACGGTGCCAACCGCATCCCGGAGCTCGTGGCCCACGTGAAGGGCCTGGGCATGGACAGCCTGGCCGTGACGGACCACGGCAACCTGCACGCCGCCTGGACCTTCTATGAGGAAGCACGGCGCCAGGAAGTCCGGCCGATCCTGGGCTTCGAGGCCTACGTGGCCTTCGGTCCCCGCCGGGAAATGCAGAAGCCCCAATGGGCGCCGGCCCAGTACAGCCACCTGGTGCTCCTCGCCCGGAACCGGGAGGGCTACCGCAACCTGGTGAAGCTCTCCTCCATCGGCTTCGTGGAGGGGTTCTATCGCCGGCCCCGGATCGACCGCGAGGTGCTGGCGGAACACGCGGAGGGCCTGGTCTGCCTCGCCGCGTGCCTCTCGGGCGAGGTGGCGCTCTGGCTTCGGCAGGGACAGTACGAGCGGGCCAAGGCGGCAGCCGAATGGCACGCGCGCACTTTCGGCGAGAAGAACTACTGGCTCGAGGTGCAGAAGCACGGCATCCCGGAGGAGGAGCTGGTTGCCGAAGGCATGCTCCGGCTGTCCCGCGAGCTTGGCCTCGGCGTCGTGGTGACGAACGACGCCCACTATCTCCGCCGCGAGGATGCGGAGGCCCACGACGTCCTCCTCGCCATCGGCACCGGGGCGGACCTCGACGATCCCAAGCGGTTCCGCTTCACCGGTGCCGAGTCGTACGTGAAGAGCGAACCCGAGATGCGCGCCCTCTTCCCCGAGCTGGGCGACGCGGTGTCGGCCACGCAGGCCATCGCCGACCGGTGCGAGTTCGACTTCGAGAAGCGCTACTTCCTGCCGGCGTTCCCGCGCCCGGCCGAATACCGGACCGATGATGCCCTGCTCCGGCATCTGGCCGTGACCGGCGCGGAGGCGCGCTACGGCACGCCGCTGCCGGACGCCGTGCGCGAGCGCCTGGACTACGAGCTCGGGGTGATCGAGACCGCCGGGTACGCGGGCTACTTCCTGATCGTGCAGGACTTCATCGCTGCGGCCCGGGAGCGCGGCATCCCGGTCGGCCCGGGCCGCGGTTCCGCGGCCGGCTCGCTGGTCGCCTATGCCCTGGGCATCACCAGCGTCGACCCGCTCCGCTTCGACCTCCTGTTCGAGCGGTTCCTGAACCCCGCCCGGGTGTCGATGCCCGACATCGACGTGGATTTCTGCTTCGAGCGGCGGGGCGAGGTGATCGACTACGTGCGCCAGCGCTATGGCCGCGACAGCGTCGGCCAGATCATCACGTTCGGGACGATGAAGGCGCGCGCGGCGGTGAAGGACGTGGCCCGGGTGCTCAAGGTTCCACCCTCGGAAGCCGACCGCATCACCAAGCTGATCCCCTCCGGACCGGCGTACAACCTGACCATCCCCGAGGCCGTGGAGCGGGTGGACGAGCTCCGTGACATCGTCCGCGGCAACCCCACCTACCAGCGGATGATGGACCTCTCCAGTCGCATCGAGGGGATCTCCCGCCACGCATCGGTGCACGCCGCCGGCGTGGTCATCGCGCCCGGCCCCCTCGCGGACTACGTGCCGGTCTGCACGGCGCCCACGAAGGGCGCGGGCCAGGCGGCCGACGGCGAGGACGCGATCATCTGCCAGTACGAGATGAACGCCCTCGAGAAGGTCGGCATGCTGAAGATGGACCTGCTCGGCCTCAAGACCCTCACCGTCATCCACGACGCCGTGGCCATGGTCCGGGAGCGAACCGGGCGGTCCCTCGATGTCGAAGCCCTGGAATTCGACGACCCGAAGGTGTACGAGCTGCTCCGGCGGGGCCGCACGGCCGGGGTGTTCCAGTTCGAGTCCCCGCTCGCGACCGAGACCCTGCGCGCCATGAAGTGCGACCGATTCGACGACCTGGTGGCGTCGAACGCACTGCTCAGGCCGGGGCCGCTCGACGCCGGGATGCACCTGGTCTTCATCCGCCGCAAGCTGGGGCAGGAAGCGGTCCGCTACCCCCACAAGCTGCTCGAGGAGGTGCTCGAGCCCACCTACGGGGTCATCACCTACCAGGAGCAGGTGATGCGGATCGCGAACGTCCTGGCGGGCTTCTCGCTCGCCGAGGCGGACGTGCTCCGCAAGGCCGTGGGCAAGAAGGACGTGGAGCTGATCCGGAAGGAGCTGGGGCGGTTCGTCGAGCGGGCGATCGCCCAGGGTCACGACCGCCGCGTGATCGAGGATCTCGCCGCCCAGATCGAGACCTTCGGGCGCTACGGGTTCAACAAGTCGCACTCCGTCGCGTACTCGGTGCTCTCCTACCAGACCGCCTGGCTCAAGGCGCATCACCCAGCCGAGTTCATGGCGGCGCTGCTCTCCTCGGAAATCGGAAGCACCGACAAGGTGGTGCAGTACATCAATGAGGCCCGCGAGCTGGGTCTCGAGGTGCTGCCGCCCGACGTGAATGAGTCCGGCTTCAAGTTCACCGTGGTCGGCGACCGGCGGATCCGGTTCGGCCTGGGTGCGGTGCGCAATGTGGGCCGTGGCGTGATCGAGTCGATCATCGCGGGCCGCCGGGGCGGCCGCTACGAGACCCTCAACGACCTGATCCGGCAGGTGGACCTGAGGCTCGCCAACCGCCGTGTGCTCGAGTCGCTGGTGGCGGCCGGCGCGTGTGACGGCCTCGACGGCCACCGCGCCCAGCTGGTGGCCGGGCTCGACCACGCGCTGGCGGTGGCGCAGTTGGAGCAGCAGGAGCGGGATGCCGGGCAGGCCTCGCTCTTCGGCGAGGCCGCCCCGGACCAGCACCCGACCGCGGCACCGCTGGCCGAAGTCCCGCCGTGGCCGGAGGCCGAGCGCCTGGCCCGCGAGAAGGAGCTGGTCGGCTTCTTCATCTCCGGCCACCCGCTGGAGCGCTATCGGCACGAAGTCGAGCTGTTCGGGACCCGCACCACGGCCACGCTCGGTGAGTGGAGCGAGCATCCCGTCACCCTGGGTGCGGTGGTCACCGCGGTGAAGCGCCAGATCAGCAAGAAGACGGGCAAGGAGTACGCCCGCATCACCCTGGAGGACTTCCACGGGACGGCGGAGGCGATCGTGTTCCCCGACGCCTGGGCCAAGCTCAACCAGGCGCTGGTGGCCGATGCCGCTCTGCTCCTCACCGGGGGATACAGCCCGCGTGACCGGGGTGAGGATCGCGCACCGTTCGTGGTCGAGCAGGTCCGCCCGCTGGACGACCTGCGCCGGACCGGCGCGCTGGCACTCAGCCTCCGGTGGGCCGCCCCGAGGGCACCGGCGCCCGGACAGGTGCAGGCGGCCGCAGCGCTCCTCGCGTCTCATCCCGGCCCGGCGCCGGTCTATATTGAGTGGAACGACGGCAACGGGGAGTCCCTTCGCCTCCGGTCGCGACGGGTGCGGGTCGCGCCGGATGAGGAGCTCGTGCGCGCCCTGCGCGACCTCTTCGGCACCGACGCGGTCACTTTCGTCAAGGCGGGCTGAATGGCGAGCCGGTTCACCCTCGAATTCGAGAAGCCGCTGCTCGAGCTCGAACGCCAGATCGACGACCTCAAGCGGGTCGGTACCGAGCGCGGGATCGACATCGAGGACGAGCTGCGCCAGCTCGAGGGCAAGCTGGGGCAGCTCCAGCAGCAGATCCACCGGGGGCTGTCCCCGATGCAGCGCGTCATGATCGCGCGCCACCCGCGCCGCCCGTACACGCTCGACTACCTCAGCAACATCTTCACGGACTTCATCGAGCTGCACGGCGACCGGCTCTTCCGCGACGATCCGGCGATCGTCGGCGGGTGGGCCCGCCTCGCCGGCCAGACGGTGATGGTCGTCGGCCACCAGAAGGGCCGCGACACCAAGGACAACATCCGCCGCAACTTCGGCATGCCGCATCCCGAGGGATACCGGAAGTCGCTCCGCCTGATGAAGCTCGCGGCCAAGTTCGGAGCACCGGTCATCTCGCTCATCGACACGCCCGGTGCCTACCCCGGCCTCGGGGCCGAGGAGCGGGGACAGTCGGAGGCGCTGGCGCGCTCCATCCTCGAGATGTCGGCGCTCCCCACGGCCATCGTCGCCGTGGTGGTGGGCGAGGGTGGCTCGGGCGGGGCGCTCGCCCTCGGGGTCGCCGACCGCGTGCTGATGCTGGAGAACTCGGTCTACTCGGTCATCTCGCCCGAGGGTTGTGCTGCGATCCTCTGGAAGGACTCGAGCCAGCGCGAGCGTGCCGCCCAGGCGCTCCGCATCACCAGCGAGGACCTGCTGCGCCTGGGCGTCATCGATGAGGTCGTGCCGGAACCGGCGGGCGGAGCACACGCCGACCCCGATGCCGCGGGCGAGTCGCTCCGGGAGGCGCTGGTCCGCCACGTGGGCGAGCTGCGCCGCCTGCGGCCCGAGCGGCTCGTGAAGAAGCGCGCCGAAAAGTACGCCGCCATGGGCGCCTTCACCGAGGCCTGATGCCGGAAACCGTCGAGGTGCGGTTCAAGGGCAATCGCAAGGGCCTGTACGACTTCACCGATCCCCAGCCGCTCGCGCTCCATGAGCCCGTCGTGGTCCAGTGCGACCGCGGCCAGGATCTGGGCCGGGTGAGTGCCGTGGGCGAGACAGCGCTCAAGAAGTGTGGCAGCGGCTGCAGCGGCTGCGCAGTCGGCGTGGCCCCCGCCGAGGCGCCCCGGCTGCAGGTCCTCCGGCGGGCATCCGCCGAGGACGTCCGCCGGGCCGATGAGCTTCGCCGGGGCGAGGAGGACGTGCGCCGCCAGGTCCTCGGGCGCGTCCGGGCCCACGAGCTGCTGATGAAGGTGAGCGACGCCGAGTGGCAGTGGGACGGCTCGCGGCTCACCGTCTACTTCACCGCCGACCAGCGGGTCGACTTCCGCAACCTCGTCCGGGATCTCGCCTCCCGGTTCCGCACCCGGATCGAGCTTCGCCAGATCGGCGTCCGGGACGAGGCCGCCCGGCTCTCCGGGGTGGGGCGATGCGGCCGGGAGTACTGCTGCTCCTCCTGGCTCACCGAGCTTTCCCCGGTCAGCCTGAGCCTCGCCAAGGACCAGTCGCTCTCCCTCAATCCCTCCCAGATTTCCGGCGGGTGCGGGCGCCTGCTCTGCTGCCTCAAGTACGAGCACGAGTTCTACGTCAGCGCCCGTAAGCGATTCCCCCGGGCCGGGAAGACGCTCCGCACCGCCCGTGGCGCCGAGCGCGTGGTCGCGGTGGACATCTTCCGCGAGCGCGTCCTGCTCCGCCACGACGAGCAGGGCCAGCGCATCGTGCCCCTGTCCGACCTCAGGACCGAGACCGAGACCGCCGCCCTCGAGGCGCCGCCCGAAGGCCGGACGCCCACAGCCGAGCTGAGCCCACCCGGTGCGCCGGCCTCCACGACGCAAGCCGACCAGGTCGAGGCCACGGACCGGGCGTCCTCCGACTCGGCACGCCGCCGCCGGCGACGGCGGCGCGGCCGCGGCGGCGGCTCCGATGAACGCGGGGGCACGCCCGGCACCCCGGAGTCGTGATGGCGAAGTTCTTCCTCACCACCGCCATCGATTACGCGAATGGAAACCCGCACCTCGGCCACGCCTACGAGAAGCTGGGCGCCGACGCGATCGCGCGGTACCGGCGGCTGCGAGGCGACGACGTCTGGTTCCTCATCGGGATGGACGAGCATGGCCACAAGGTGGCCCAGACAGCGGCCGACCGCGGACTCACCCCCGAGGCGCTGACCGACGAGATCGCGGGCCGCTTCCAGGAGCTCTGGCGCCGGCTCTCCCTCACCCACGACCAATTCATCCGGACGACGGCGCCCGAGCACAAGCGGGGCGTGCAGGTGCTGATCGAGCGGATCTTCGACCGGAACCCGGACGACTTCTACGAGAAGTCCTACGAGGGCTGGTACTGCGTCGGATGCGAGGCGTTCAAGCAGGACAGCGAGATCATCGACGGCCAGTGCGCCCTCCACCCGACCCGGACCCTCGAATGGGTACGCGAGCACAACTGGTTCTTCCGACTGTCCCGGTATCGGGACTTCTTGCTGGACCTGTTCGAGCGCAAGCCCGGGTTTCTGGAACCCGAGACCCGGCGGAATGAGATCCTCGCCCTCCTCCGGCAGGGCCTGGAGGACATCTCGGCAAGCCGCTCCCGCTTCGCCTGGGGCGTTCCCTTCCCGCGGCTGACCTCCGGAGGGGAGCAGCAGACCACCTACGTCTGGTTCGATGCCCTGCCGAACTACTGGACCGCCACCCGGTTCCCGGGCTCGGGCGCCGAGTGGCCGGCGCAGCTGCACGTGATCGGCAAGGACATCACCAGGTTCCACACCGTCATCTGGCCGGCGATGCTCGAGTCGGCCGGCGTGGCCCTGCCGGAGAAAGTCTGGTCCCACGGGTTCGTGTATTTCCGGGGCGAGCGCCTGAGCAAGAGCGCGGGGGCCAGGCTCGACCTCGACGAGGCCATCGGCCGGTTCGGCCCCGACGCCTTCCGCTGGTTCCTGCTCCGGGAAATCCCGTGGGATGCCGACGGGGACTTCTCCTGGGAGCGCTACGACGCGCGGTATATGTCGGACCTGGCTGACGGCCTCGGCAACCTCGCCTCACGGTCCCTGGCGATGGTGGCGAAGTACCGCTCCGGCGTCACCCCCGATGCCCCACCCGGCGAGCTCGACGAGATCACCAGTTCGGCGATTGCGGGCTACGCCTCGGCGATGGACGCGCTCGACCTTCGCGCGGGCGGCACCGTGATCACTGACCTGGTCTCCGCAGCCAACCTCTACGTCGCGCGGACCGCGCCGTGGGCCCTGGCGAAGGCCGGGCGGGAAGCGGAACTGGATCGGGTGCTGGCCTCCCTCGCCCGGACCCTCTTCCGGCTCGCCGTCCTGGCTTCGCCCTTCCTTCCCACCAAGGCGGAGGAACTCTGGACCGCGCTCGGCCAGCACGGATCGGCCGCTGACGCTGGCTGGACAGTGCTCGACGCTCCGGCCGTGGCGGGATGCAAGGTCGCCAAGCCCGAGGGACTCTTCCCCAAGCCGGCGCTGGAACAGCCCGCCTGAGGTGATCCAACTCACCGGAATTTGGAACCCCTTCATCCGCAATAGGTTACGATCTGCAGCCCGGGGTTGACTAGGTTTGCAGCCTGAGCGATTTTTTGCCGCCCCGGAGCAGCCGGGGGCGGCCCGGGGATTGCGCTCGGGTAGGGCAATCCCGACAGGCGGATTGAATGGCAGATCGGAAGTGGACCCTGGTGGTCATGCCCCACGGTTCCGGCGCTTCACGCGTAATCCAGCTCTCGCAGACCGCACTCAAGGTCGGCGCGACGCTTTGCGCCGCGCTGCTTCTGGTGGCGCTGGTGCTCGGTTTCACCACGGTGAACCGGGGCGTCGACCTGCGCCGGGCGACGGTCGTGGAGCAGGAGAACGGCGTCCTCGCGGACCAGCTGGCCCAGCTTCAGGGTCGCCTGGTCCTGCTCGAGGACACCCTCTCGGCGATCGCCGATCGGGATTCGCGCATCCGGCTCATTGCCGACCTCGAGCCCCACGATCCGCAGGTCCTTCAGGCCGGCGTCGGCGGTTCGCTCCCGCCCTCGGCGCCTGGTGGCGTCCTTACCCGGCAGGCGCTCACGGCCCGGATGGACCTGAATGCCCTCATCCGTCGTGCCAACCTGCTCGCGGCGTCGTTCACCGAGGCGGCCGACAGCCTGAACTCGCACGAGCGCCGGCTCAATGCCATGCCGTCCATCCTGCCCACCCAGGGCTGGCTCTCAAGCGCGTTCGCCTCGATGCGCCGGCACCCGATCCTGCACCTCTCCCGCCCCCACGAGGGCGTCGACATCACCGCACCGCGCGGGTCGCCGATCCAGGCCCCGGGCTCCGGCATGGTGACGTCGGCGGGCTGGGAGGCCGGGTATGGGCAGACGGTGACGATCGACCACGGCTACGGCGTGGTGACCAAGTTCGCCCACGCCTCGAAACTGCTGGTTCGCCGCGGTGAACGGGTGAAGCGCGGAGACCGGGTCGCCCTGGTCGGCAACACGGGGCTCGCCACCGGCCCGCACCTGCACTACGAGGTCATCGTGAACGGCCGGCCGGTCGATCCCCTCCGCTACGTCCTGCCGGACAACATCACGCGCTAGGCGCAGCCAGGCGCTCAGTTGCGA
>JBOHSQ010000096.1:0-10665 GCA_050733295.1 Gemmatimonadales bacterium | reverse complement strand
CTCCTGGGCGCGGCGCTGGCCTGTCTTGGCCCCGCGCTCTCGGCCCAGGAGATCCCGGCGCTGGTCGTGGACTCCCTGGTGGTCGAGGGGGCCGGCCGGGTCGACCCCGCGCAGGTGCTCGGGACCGCCGGCATTCCCCGCGGCGGGTCGGTCAACTACCGCGACATCCAGCGCGCCATCACCAGCCTGATGGCCACCGGCCAGTTCGACGACGTGGTCGTCGAACAGCGCGAGGCCGGCGGCCTGCTCTTCCTGGTGTTCAAGGTGACGGAGCGCCCGGTGCTGCAACGGTGGTCGGTGCGCGGAACGGAACTGGTCTCGAGCCGCTCGGTACGCGAGCAGGTCAAGCTGACCGAGGGCCGCCCACTCGACCGCAACGCCCTGGCCCGCGGGCTGGCGGCGATCGACTCGCTCTACCGCGACAAGGGCTACTACGGAGCCGAAGTGAAGCCGGTGATCACCGAGGCGGAGGGCGGCGTCCGCCTGGTGATCGACATCGTCGAGGGCAGCCGCGTGGCGGTGAGCCGGGTCGAAGTGGAGGGCAACGAGCGCTTTTCCGACGAGGAGATCGTCGGCCGGATGGCCACGAAGCCGGAGGGCTTCTGGTGGTTCCGGAAAGGCGAGTACGACGAGGACAAGCTGGAGACGGACCTGCGCGAGCGCCTGCCCGCCTTCTACGCCAGCAAGGGCCTGATCGACTTCCAGGTCATCGGCGATTCCCTCGTGACCGACCCGGAGCAGGGCAAGGCGACGCTCCGGCTCACGGTGGAGGAGGGGCAGGCCTACCGGGTCGGCACCTTCGACGTCTCGGGCAACCGGCGTTTCTCCACCGTGGAGCTCGCGGCCCACTATCCCTTCGGGCGCCGGGTCGGGGAGCCCACGGCCAGCGTCCCGTTCGACCGGGGCGAGTGGAACACCGCGACCGAGAACGTCCGGAACCAGTACACCAACAACGGCTACATCTACGCCCAGGTGGAGCCCGAGGAGATCCGCCGCAGCCTCCCCGACGGCACCCAGGTGCTGGACCTCAAGTGGACCGTGCGCGAAGGCCCGCCCGCCACGGTGAACAAGATCATCATCCTGGGGAACGACGTCACGCACGAGCGCGTCATCCGCGAGGCCATCGTGATGGCCCCCGGCATGGTGTTCAGCCGCGACGCGCTCATGCGCTCCTACCAGAACATCTCCAACCTCGGGTTCTTCGCCCAGCCGCTCCCGCCGCCCGATGTCCAGCCCACCGGCAACGGCGTGGACGTCGACATCACCTTCCGGGTGGAGGAGAAGCGCACCGGCAACATCAACTTCGGTGCGTCGCTGGGACAGGGCACCGGCCTCGGCGGCTTCATCGGCGTCGAGGAGCCCAACCTCTTCGGGCGCGCCAAGCGGGGCCGGGTGATGTGGCAGTTCGGGCGGAACATCAACGACTTCACCCTGAGCTACACCGACCCCGCGATCAACGGCAGCCGGATCTCGGGCACGGTGTCGCTGTTCAACTCGCGGCAGCGCTACACGGTGGGCGACCTGGGGCGGCGGCGGCAGCAGGGCGGCCTGGTCCAGCTCGGCTTCCCCTTCCTGGGCGCACGCTACACCCGGTTCTTCGTGAGCTACGGGTACCAGCGGATCAAGTACACCGAGGGTTCGGATGACCTGCGGGAGCGGTTCGCCTGCGCGAGCTGCGTGCGCTCGACGGTGGGGCTCAGCCTGATCCGGGACACCCGGATCGGCCTCCCGTTCGCGACCGGCGGTCAGTTCGCCAGCGTGACCACCGAGTTCAACGGCGGACCGCTGGGCGGCACCGGCGACTACCGGAAGCTCGACCTCGAGGGGCGCTGGTACACCCCGCTCGGGTCGCTGGGCGGGCAGGATGGCTTCGGGGAGGGCGTCACGTTCGTGCTCGGGCTTCGCGCCCAGACCGGCGTCATCTTCGGCGACGCGGGGCCGTTCTACACCGAGCTCTACTCGATGGGCGGCACCCAGTACGGCATCCCGCTGCGCGGCTACGAGGAGTTCGCCATCACACCGGACGGCTTCGACGCGCTGGCCGGGGGCAGCGCCGCCCGGCCCGAGTCCTTCGGCAACTCCTACGCGGTGTTCAGCGCCGAGGCCGGCGCCCGCATGAGCCAGAGCCTCTACTTCAGCCTGTTCTTCGACGCTGGCAACGTATTCCGCACCGCGGGACAGTGGGATCCCACCCGGCTGTACCGCGGCGCGGGCGTCGGCGTCGCGCTCATCTCCCCGCTCGGCCCGCTGGGCCTCGACGTGGCATACGGCTTCGACCGCGTCGACCGCCTGGGCGTGCCCGACCCGGGATGGAAACTCCACTTCAAGCTCGGAAACTTCTTCTGAGCCACGCATCCACCCTCACGCATCTGGAGCACGGAATGTCGCGGTTTCTCCGGGGTCTCACGGCTGGCGCGCTGCTCGTGGCAGCCCCGGTCCTGGCGCAATCGGCCGGTGCCCAGCAGGGCCAGGCCCCCAGGATCGGGTTCATCGACTCGCGCGTAGTCCTGCGCGAGACCCCGGGCTATGCGCAGGCCGAATCGCTATTCACGCGGGATGTCGAGGGGTACCGGGTCGAGGTGCAGAGGCTGCAGGCCTCGCTCGACTCGGCCGCCCAGGATTTCGAGCGCTCGAGCCTGGTGCTCTCACCCTCGGCGCGGGATACCCGCCGCCGCGAGCTGCAGACGCAGCAGGAGCAGCTCGAGCGCCGGGCGCAGGAGCTGCAGCAGCGCGCCGCGGCGCGGGAGCGTGAGCTGATCGGGCCGATCCAGCAGCGGGTCGCCGCGGCGATCGAGCAGGTCCGCCAGGTCAACGGGTTCATGGCGGTCTTCGACCTCACCGCCCCGGGGCTCCACGCGATCGACAAGTCGCTCGACGTGACACCACGCGTCATCGAGCGGCTGAAGACGGCCGGGGGATGAGGCAGCAGTGACCCTGCCCGCCTGGGCGGTAGCCGACCTCGTCGGCGGACGGCTCGAGGGTGATGGCGCCGTGGCACTGGCCCGCGTCGCCGCACTCGACCGCGCGGGCGGTGACGCCCTCTCTTTCCTCGCCTCCCCCCGCTACCTGGCGCAGTTCCGCGCGTCGGGCGCGGGGGCGGTGCTTCTGACCCAGGCCCACGCCGCCGAGCCCGGTGGCCCGGCGGTGCGGATCGTGGTGAAGGACCCGATGGTGGCGCTGGTGCAGGCGGTCGAAGCGCTCTACCCGGAGCCCACGCGGGCGCCGGGCATCGACCCGAGCGTCCGACTCGGCTCCGGGACGACCTGGGGGCCGGACGTGGCCATCGGTCCCGGGGCGGTGCTGGGACGTGACGTCCGCCTGGGCGCCCGCTGCAGCGTGGGTCCGTGCGCTGTCCTCGAGGACGGAGTGGTGACCGGCGACGACGTCGTGATCGAGGCTCACGTGGTGTGCCACCAGGGCGTGCAGCTCGGCCACCGGGTGCGGCTCAAGGTCGGGGCCGTGATCGGGGGCCAGGGCTTCGGCTTCCTGAGCAGCCCGGCCGGCCACCGGCGGGTGCGCCACGTGGGAGGCTGCGTGCTGGAGGACGACGTCGAGGTGGGAGCCCACAGCTGCATCGATCGCGGCAGCGTTGACGACACGGTGATCGGCCGGGGCTCGAAGGTCGACAACCTGGTGCACCTGGCGCACAATGTCCGGCTCGGCGCTCACTGCCTCGTCATGGCCCAGGTGGGCATCGCCGGGAGCACGCGGCTCGGCAACGGGGTGATCGTCGCAGGACAGGCAGGGGTCGGGGGGCACGTGACCGTGGGCGACCGGGCGCGCCTCGCAGGGCAGGCGGGCGTGACCGCGGACGTGCCGGCAGGTGCCGACGTGAGCGGGTACCCGGCGCGCCCGCACCGGGACGGGCTCCGGCGCGAGGCGGCGCTCTCGCGGCTGGCGCGCATTGCGGGAGACCTTGAACGGCTGGTGGAGGAGCGTGGGCGTGGGTAGATACGGCATCGAGCGGAAGGCCGCGGTCCGGGGCACCGGGCTGCACACCGGCAGCGAGACGACGCTGACCTTCGAGCCTGGCGAATCGGGACGCGGCATCGTCTTCCGCCGCACCGACCTCAAGGGATCGCCGGAAATCCCCGCCCGCCTCTCGGCAGTCCAGGCGACGGACCGGCGCACCGTGCTGGCCGACGGAACCGCCGAGGTGCACACCGTCGAGCACGTGCTCGCGGCGGTGCGCGGGCTTGGCGTCGAGGATGTCACCATCGCCCTGGATGGCCCGGAGCCGCCGGCCGGTGACGGCTCGTTCCGGCCCTTCGTCGAGGCCCTGCAGAGCGCGGGCGTGGTGGAGCGGCCCGGCGAGCCGGTGCTCTATCGGGTGGCGGCGCCGTTCACCGTCACCGAAGGCGATGCGGCCTATGTCGTCTCGCCGGCACGCGGCTGCCGGCTTACCGTCACGATCGATTTCCCCCATCCCCTCATCGGCGCGCAGGCCGGAACCTACGAGCTCACCCCCGAGGCGTTCGCGCGGGAGCTCGCCGGGGCGCGCACCTTCGGATTCACCGCCGAGGTGGAACAGCTCCGGGCGGCGGGCCTGATCCGCGGCGCCTCCACCGCCAACGCGGTGGTCCTGGACCAGGCCCGCGTGCTCGACACGGAGCTGCGCTGGCCCGACGAGTTCGTCCGCCACAAGGCCGGCGACCTGGCCGGCGACCTGGCGCTGCTGGGTGGGCGGCTCGAGGCCCATGTCGTGGCCACACGCCCGAGTCACCAGGGCAACGTGGCGCTCGCGCGCGCCCTCAAGCGGACCGGCCAGCGCGAGGGCGGCATGGCGATGGACATCGGCCAGATCCTCGACGTCATCCCGCACCGCTACCCGTTCCTGCTGGTGGACCGGATCATCGAGATCGAGGCCGACAAGCGGATCGTCGGGATCAAGAACGTCACGATCAACGAGCCGTTCTTCCAGGGGCACTTCCCGGGGCATCCGATCATGCCCGGCGTGCTGATCATCGAGGCGATGGCCCAGGTGGGCGGGATGCTGCTCCTGGGCCTCTTCAAGGAGGAGGAACGGCAGCAGAAGGTCGTGTACTTCATGTCGCTCGACGGCGTGAAGTTCCGCCGGCCGGTGCTGCCCGGCGACCAGCTGCGGTTCGAGCTGGAAATGCTCGCGTTCCGCGGGAAGACCTGCCGGATGAAGGGTGTGGCCCTGGTGGACGGGCAGGTGGTGAGCGAGGCGGAAATGATGGCGCGGGTCGTGGATCGATGAGCGTCGCCGTCCACCCGACCGCGCTCGTGGACCCGGGGGCGCAGCTCGGCGCCGGGACGACGGTCGGGCCATTCGCCATCGTCGGGCCCGACGTGCTGACCGGGCCCCGGTGCCGCCTCGACGCCAGGGTGACGCTGGAGCGCTATGTCCGCCTGGGCTCCGATGTGCACGTCGGATCGGGTAGCATCCTCGGCGGCATGCCCCAGGACCTCAAGTTCAAGGGCGAGGAAACCTGGGTCGAGATCGGCGACGGGACCACGCTCCGCGAGTACTGCACCGTGAACCGCGGCACCTCCGCGACGGGGCGGACCGTGGTCGGGTCGGAGTGCTTCCTGATGAGCTACGTGCACATCGCCCACGACTGCCAGCTGGAGGACAAGGTGGTGATCGCGAACGGCAGCCAGATCGCGGGCCATGTCACCATCCACGACCATGCCTCGCTGAGCGGCCTCGTCGCCGTGCATCAATTCGTCACCATCGGGTCCTATTCCTTCGTGGGCGGCTGCACCCGGGTCAACCAGGACATCCCGCCCTACGTGAAGGCCGCGGGCAACCCCATGGAGCTCTTCGGGCTCAATTCGATCGGCCTCCAGCGCAACGGGTTCAGCCCCGAAACGATCGGCCTGCTGAAGCGCTGCTACCGGCTGTTCTTCAACTCCGACCTGAACCTCTCCCAGGCGCTCGAGCGCGCCAGGCTGGACCTGCCCGAGGCGCCGGAGGTGGACCGGTTCATCCGCTTCGTGGAGTCGAGCGGGCGCGGGGTGCCGGCGTGAGCGCGCGGCTGCCGGTCGGGGTCATCGGCACGGGTGCGCTGGGCCGGCATCACGCCCGCCATCTCTCCACCCTCGAGGGGGTGGAGCTGGTGGGCATCTGCGACTCGAACCCGGAGACGGGCGAGCGCGTGGCCGCCGAGGTGGGGACACGCCATGTGGCCGACCTGGACGCGCTCCTGGGGCAGGTGCGCGCCGTGTCCATCGCGGTGCCGACATCGGTCCACCACTCGGTGGGCCGCCATGCACTCGAGCGCGGTGTCGCTGTGCTGATGGAGAAGCCGCTCACCGCCACGCTCGAGGAGGCCGACGACCTCGTCGCCCTGGCGGAGTCCGAGGGCATTCCGCTCGCCGTCGGGCACATCGAGCGGTTCAACCGGGCCGTGCGCGCCGCGCTGCCGCTGCTCGCGGGGCCGCGATTCGCCGAGGCCGAGCGGGTGGCGCCGTTCACCCTGCGCGGAACCGACGTCCCGGTCGTGCTCGACCTCATGATCCACGACCTCGACCTGGTGCTCCACCTCACCGGCGGCCGCGAGGCCACTGAGGTCCGCGCGGTGGGAGTGCCGGTGCTTTCCCCCCACGTGGACATCGCCAATTCGTGGGTGGAGTTCGCGGGGGGTGCGGTGGCGAACGTCACCACCTCCCGCCTCGGCCTCAAGCGCGAGCGGCGGCTCCGGCTGGTGCAGGCCAACGGATACTTCTCCCTCGACCTTGCCGCCGGCACCGGGGTGTTCTTCCGGCTCCGCCCAGGCTGGTCGCCGGGGCAGGGCACCGCGCTCGAGGACGCGGTCGAGATGCAGCAACTGCAGGCGCCGGAGGGCGATGCGCTGCGAATGGAGCTGGAGAGCTTCACCAGGGCCGTCCGCGGCGATGGCGCGGTGGCGGTGAGTGGAGCCGAGGGCCGTGCGGCGCTGGCGCTCGCGCTCCGCGTGGGGGAGGCAGTCCGCCACTTTCACGCCCACTGATGGCGGCGGGGCCGCGCGTCCTCGTCTCCGCGCCGGAGCCGTCGGGAGATCTGCACGCCGGTCCCGTGGTGGCGGAGCTGCTGCGGCAGTGGCCCGGCGCCGAGGTGGAGGCACTCGGCGGGCCGGAAGTCCGCGCGGCCGGGGCGCGGGTCCGCTGGAACATGGAGGATTACTCGGCCTTCGGGCTGGCCGAGGTCCTCGGGGCGATCCCGCGGCACGCGCGCCTGCTGGCCGAATGGACGCGGGGATTCGAGGCTCGGGCCTGGGACCTGGTGGTGGTGGTGGACTATCCGGGCTTCCACCTGCGGGTGGCGGAAGCTGCGAAGCGGGCGGGGCTCCCGGTGCTGTACTACGTGGCGCCCCAGTTATGGGGCTGGCGGCCCGGCCGGGCCGTTCGCCTTGCGCGGGGAGTGGACCGGCTGGCGGTGATCCTGCCGTTCGAGGCGGAGTTCTTCGAGCGGCTCGGCATCCCGGCGACGTTCGTCGGGCACCCGCTGATGGACGGGCCGCCGTGGCCGACCCGGCCCGAGGCCCGGGCCAGGCTGGGGGTCGGCGCCGGGGAGCGGGTTGTCGCCATCTTTCCCGGCAGCCGGGCAGGCGAAGTCCGGCGGCTCTGGGCGCCGATGCGGGATGCCGCGCGCAGGCTGCTGACCTCGGGCCAGGCGGGGAGGGTGCTGGTGGCGGCGACGGAGGCGGGTGGCGCCTACCCCGGCGCGGAGGGCATGGACCTGTGCCGGCGGGAGCCACGGTCGGTTATGGCGGCCGCGGACGTGGTCCTCGCGAAGTCAGGCACGACCACGCTCGAGTGTGCCATCGCCGATGCCCCGATGGTGGTGGCCTATTCGGTGCACCCGGTCACCGCGGCAGTCGCCCGGCGGCTGGTGAAGGTGCCCCACGTGAGCCTGGCGAACCTGGTGGCCGGCCGCGAGGTCGTGCCCGAACTGCTGCAGGGCGCCGTGACTGCCGATCGCCTCGTGGAGGCGGCCGCTCCGCTCCTCGAGCCCGGCTCCGCGGTGGCAGCAGCGCAACGCGCGGGATTCGCGGAGGTCCGGAGGCGTCTGGGAGGACCGGGCGCGGCGCGTCGGGTGGCTGAGCTGGCGGCGACGCTGGTCGGGCATTGAGGCTCGCGATTCCCCCGCGCGTGGTCGCGATGGCCGCGCCGCCGATCGTCGCCGCGCTCGCCTCGACCTGGCGCTACCGGACCCACGGGAGGGAGACCCCGTGGCAGTTGATCGCCGAGGGGCGGCCGTTCGCGATCGCGCTGTGGCACGACGCGCTGCTCGCCCTGCTCTGGCGGGGCCGGCACATGGGCGTCGCGATCCTGGTGAGCGAGGCGCGGGATGGGCAGTACCTGGCCGATTACGCCCGCCGGCTCGGATACGGTGCGGTGCGCGGCTCCAGCCGCCGCGGCGCCACGAGGGCGCTGCTCGGGGCGGTGCGCGCGCTGGAGTCGGGGGTGCGCGTCGCGTTCACCCCCGACGGGCCGGTCGGTCCGCGCCGCGTCCTCAAGCCCGGCGTGGTGGCGGCGGCGCAGCAAGCCGGCGTGCCGATCATCCCGATCCACGCGAGCGCGCGGCGGGCCTGGCGACTCCGGTCCTGGGACCGGTTCTGCGTGCCCAAGCCGTTCGCCACCGTGGACGTGGCCTACGGCGAGCCGATCGAGGTCGGCGCCGGCGAGGAAGGCCTCGCGCGCGGGGTGGAGCAGACATCGGCCGCGTTGTCGGCGCTGTGCAGGGAACTCGAGGGAGGGGAATGATCAAGACCCGGCGGGGCGACGCGCACCGGGCCATCCGGTGGCTGTGGACCAGCCGGCGGCTCGACGCGCGGCTGGCGCGGCTGGCGCTGCTGCCGGCCTCGGGCCTGTGGCAGGCGGGGATGGCGGCGCGACTGGCCGGGTACCGCCGCGGGTGGCTCGTATCGCATGAGCTGCCGCTCCCGAGCGTCGCCGTGGGCAACCTGACCGTGGGCGGATCGGGAAAGACGCCGATCGCCATGTGGATCGCGCGGCACTACGCCGACATGGGACTCGTGCCCGGCATACTCCTCCGTGGATACCGCGGCGGTGACGAGGCCCGCGTGCACGAGCGGGCCGTGCCCGAGGCGATGGTGGTGACCGATCCCGACCGGCTCGCTGGCGCCGAGCGCGCGTTCGCCCGCGGGGCGCAGGTGCTGGTCCTGGACGACGCGTACCAGCGCCTCGATGTCCGGCGCGACCTCAACGTGGCGGTGGTGAGCGCGGAGACGACGCGGGCGGTGCGCTGGCGGCTTCCGGCGGGCCCATGGCGCGAGGGACTCGATGCCCTGGACCGGGCCGATGCGCTGGTGGTCACCAGGAAGCGCGCCGCCGCCGATGCCGCGCTGGACCTGGCGCACGAACTCGAGTCCCGGGTGGACGGCCCGGTGGCGGTGGTGCACCTCGGCCTCCGCCGGCTCGAGGGGCTGGTGAGCGGCCACCGCACCGAGGGGCACCACCTCTCGGGCCGGCGCGTGGTTGCGGCGGCGGCGATCGCGGATCCTGACGCGTTCGTGGCCCAGGTGAAGGGCCTCGGCGCCGCGGTCCAGGTGGCGAGCTGGCCCGACCACCACGAGTACCGGGAGGAGGACGTGGCCTGGCTTGCGCGGGCCAGCCGCAAGGCCGACCACGTGGTGATCACCGAGAAGGATGCGGTGAAGCTGCGCCACCGCTGGCCGGCCAGCGCGCCCGAGCCGCTCGTCGCGCAGCTTGATCCCGTCTGGGAGCTGGGCGAGGCCGCCCTGCTGGCCGCGTTGGATGCCGTGGTCACGCCCGTGGAACGGATGTAGGCATGCAATACCTGACACTCAGACCCACTTCGACCACCGGCCCGGACGGGGCCGCATCGCCATGAAGACACCGACCCAAGAGTGGAACGTGATCCGCCCCGAGAAGGACACCTTCCTCCACGAGGAGAATCCCTACGAGGGGATGATGTCCCGCTTCGACGTGGCTGCCGAGAAGCTGGGCCTCGACCCGGGCCTCTACAAGATCCTCCGCTTCCCGGAGAAGGAACTGACCGTCTCGGTCCCGATCCAGCGGGACAACGGGGACATCGAGGTCTACACCGGCTACCGGGTGCTGCACAACACTTCCCGGGGTCCGGGGAAGGGCGGGATCCGCTTCGACCTGAACGTGACGCTCGACGAGGTGAAGGCACTGGCCGCGTGGATGACCTGGAAGTGCGCGGTGGTGAACATTCCGTTCGGCGGCGCCAAGGGCGGCGTGATCTGCGACCCCAGCACCATGAGCACCGGTGAGCTGGAGCGGCTGACCCGCCGCTACACCGCTTCGATCATCAGCCTGCTCGGGCCCGACTCCGACGTGCCGGCGCCCGATGTGAACACCAACGAGCGGGTCATGGCGTGGATCATGGACACGTACTCCATGCACAAGCGCCACACGGTGACGGCGGTCGTGACCGGCAAGCCGGTCGAGATGGGTGGCTCGCTGGGCCGGCGGGAGGCCACCGGGCGCGGGTGCATGATCGTGACCCGGGAGTCGCTCCGGAAGCTGGGGATTCCGGTCCAGGGCGCGCGGGTGGCGGTCCAGGGCTTCGGCAATGTGGGCTCAGTGTCGGCCGAGCTGCTGGCGCGCGAGGGGGCGCAGATCCTGGCGGTGAGCGACAAGTCCGGCGCCATCCACTCGGCGAAGGGCCTCGACATCGCCGACGTGCTCGCCTGGGTCCGTGACCAC
>JBOHSQ010000095.1:0-5181 GCA_050733295.1 Gemmatimonadales bacterium | reverse complement strand
GTGCTGCAGCGCGTGGGCCACACCGAGGCCGCGGTGGACCTCGCCCGGCTCGCGGGCCTCGCGCCGGCCGGCGTGATCTGCGAGATCCTCAATGCCGACGGATCGATGGCCCGGCGGGAGGAGCTGGAGCAGGTCGCCAGGCGGCACGGCCTCACCTTCGTCACCGTGGCCGACCTTGTCGCCTACCGCCTGCGGACCGAGCAGTTGGTGCACCGCGTGGCCGAGGCACGGCTGCCTACCGAGTTCGGCGAGTTCCGCGTCGTGGCCTACACCAACGACGTGGACCGCGCCGAGCACCTGGCCCTCGTGCACGGCGAGGTGTCCGGGCGGCCCGACGTGCTGGTGCGGATGCACTCCCGCTGTCTCACCGGCGACGTCTTCGGGTCACTGCGCTGCGACTGCGGGCCCCAGCTGCACGCGGCCATGCGGCGGATCGCCGAGGATGGCGCCGGTGTCATCGTCTACCTCGATCAGGAAGGGCGGGGGATCGGCCTCATCAACAAGGTGCGGGCCTACGCCCTGCAGGATCGCGGTGACGACACGGTGGAGGCCAACGAACGGCTCGGCTTCCAGCCCGATCTCCGGAACTACGGCATCGGGGCCCAGATCCTCCGCGACCTCGGGCTCACCTCCATCCGGGTGATGACCAACAACCCGAGGAAGCTGGTCGGCCTCGACGGCCACGGCCTCACCATCACCGAGCGCGTGCCCCTCGTCATCGACGAGACGTCCCACAACCAGGGCTACCTCGCCGTCAAGCGCGACAAGCTCGGCCACCTCTTCGCCCACTGATGCCCGTGCACGAGATCGAAGGCCGGCTTCGCCCCGCCGGGCGCGTCGCCATCGTCGCCAGCCGATTCAACGAGATCGTTACCCGGCGCCTGCTCGAGGGTGCGCGCGCCTGCTGCGCCGCGGCGGGTATCGAGAGCGACCGGGTGGACGTGGCCTGGGTGGCGGGAGCCTTCGAGTTGCCCGTGGCCGCGGCGGCTGCCGCGGCCACCGGACGCTATGCCTGCGTCGTGGCGCTCGGCGCCGTCATCCGGGGCGAGACACCCCACTTCGAGTACGTTGCCGGCGAGGCCACCCGGGGGCTCGGGCGCGTCGCGCTCGAGTACCGGATCCCCGTGGGCTTCGGCCTCCTGACCGTGGACACCCTGGAGCAGGCGCTGGCCCGTGCCGGCGGCGAGGCGGGCAACAAGGGATACGAGGCCGCCGAGGCAGCACTGACCACCTCCGACGCCATCGCGCAGCTTCGGAACGGACGGAATGCTGCGGACTGAGACCCGGGCGCGCGCCCGGGCCCTCCAACTCCTCTACAGTGCCGAGGTCCAGCCCGGGGTCGGCCTGCGCGACCTGGTCACCCGCCTCGCCCGTCTCACCGGACCCGAACCGCGAGTGCTGGAGCGAGCGGAGGCCCTGGCCGAAGGCGTGGCCCGCGAGCGCGAGCGGCTGGATCGCCTGGTGGCCGGCGCCGCCGACAACTGGCGGCTCGAGCGGCTCGGGCTCATGGAGCGGAACATTCTCCGCTTGGCCCTGTTCGAGCTGGAGCTGGGCGACGCCCCGCCCAAGGTCGTCATCGACGAGGCGGTGCGGCTCGCCGGGTGGTTCGCCGGCGCTCGGGCGCCCGCGTTCGTGAACGGGGTGCTCGACCGACTCGCCCGGGACCAGGGCCGGCTGTGAACATCCTCCTGGTCAATTGGCAGGACCGCCTCAACCCGCAAGCAGGCGGCGCCGAGATCCACCTGTTCGAGATCTTCTCCCGCATCGCGGCGCAGGGCCACCGGGTGCGGCTCGTCTGTTCCGGTTGGCCCGGCGCGGCGGCCGCGCTCGAGCTCGAGGGCATTCACGTGCGGCGGTTCGGCGGCCGCCAGACGTTTGCGCTCTTCGGCCGGGGCGCGGTGCGGCGTGCCCTCCGGGAGCAGCGTCCCGACATCGTGGTCGAGGACGTCAACAAGTTGCCGCTCTTCCTTCCCCGCCTTGCGCGGCTCCCATTCTGCACCCTGGTGCCGCATCTCTTCGGTGCCACGGCGTTCCGCGAGGTCAATCCGGTCTCGGCCGGGATCGTCTGGATGGCCGAGCAAGGCGTCCCGCGCGCCTACCGGCGAACCGGGTTCCACGCGATCAGCGAGAGCACCCGCGACGACCTCGCTGCGCGTGGCATTCCCGCGGAGCGCATCCGGGTCATCCATCCCGGCGTGGACACCGTCCGGTTCCACCCGTCGGGTGATGGCCGGCGGATGCACCCCACGACCTTCGTCTACCTCGGTCGGCTCAAGCGCTACAAGGGCGTGGACACCGCCATCCGGGCACTGGTGCAGGCCCGGGCCTCCGGGGCCGAAGTCCGGCTCCTCATCGCGGGGCAGGGGGACGACCGGCCCCGCCTCGAGCGGCTCGCGCTGGAGCTGGGCGCCGGGGAGGCGATCCGGTTCCTCGGCTTCGTGGAGGAGAAGGAAAAGCTCCGCCTCTTGCGCGAGTCGGCGGCGAACGTATTTCCTTCGCCCAAGGAGGGGTGGGGTATCACCGTGATGGAAGCGGCAGCCTGCGGTACCCCTTCATTGGCCTCGGACAGCCCCGGCCTTCGCGATTCGGTCCGCCACGGCGAAACCGGCTGGCTCGTCCCGCACGGCGAATCGGCCCCCCTCGCGGCCCGGATGCGCGAGCTGGCGGAGAACCGGGGACTGGTTGGTCAGCTCGGCGCCGCGGCCCGGCGCTGGGCCGAGCAGCACTCGTGGGAGGGCGCGGCGGCGGCCACGCTCACCCATCTCGAGGAGCTGGTGCGGGCCCATCCGCTCACCTGATCCGGAGGGCACCCAATGCACAAGACGATCACCACCCTCCACTGCGAAATCCCCGATTCGCTCCGCGAGCGCGCCGACGCGGTCCTCGACCGCCTGGCCGCGATCGCTCCCCGGCCGCATGACGCGGCGGTCGTGTTCGACGTGGCCCACGGCCATCCCAGCGTGGAACTCCGCATTCATCTCTCCAAGGGCGAGGTCACCGTGGCCCGCGCCGAGGCGGTGGACCACCGCACGGCGCTCGACCGCGCCGAGGCGAAGCTCCGCCGCCAGCTCGAGCGCGCGGCCGGCCGGCCCCTCCGCAAGCGGGCGGCCGAGGCCGACAGGGTGTGACGCTCCGCCTCAAGGATCTCCTCGGCACCCGGGGTGAATCGCTCCAGCTCGAGTCGGTCACTGGCGAGCTGGGGCTGGATCGCGTGGTGCCGGATGCCGAGGTGGCCAGCCCGGGTCTGGCCCTCGCCGGCTACACCACCCGGTTCTTCCCGGGGCGGGTACACGTCTTCGGCGAGACCGAGATCACCTACCTGGCCGCCCTCGAGCCCGCCGAGCGTCGGGCGCGGCTCTCCGAGTTCTTCGCCTTCGACATCCCCTGCGTCTTCGTGACGAAGGGCCTCGAGCTCCCCGCGGAGCTGGTCGAGCTGGCCCGCGCCCGCCGCGTGCCCATCCTCCGCTCCACCCTGAAGACGGCCGAGTTCTACCGCCGCTTCAAGCCGATCCTCGAGGAAGCCCACGCGCCGCGCACCACCGTCCACGGCTCGCTGGCCGACGTGTATGGTGTCGGACTGCTCTTCATCGGGCGCTCGGGCATCGGGAAGAGCGAATGCGTGCTCGACCTCGTGGAGCGCGGCCACCGGCTGGTGGCGGACGACGTCGTCCTGGTCACCCGCCGGGGCAACGATGTCCTCATCGGGCGGGGCCACGAGCTGGCCGGTCACCATATGGAGATCCGCGGCATCGGCCTGATCGATATCCAGGGCCTCTTCGGCATTCGCTCCGTCCGGCAGCAGAAGCGGATCGAGGTGGTGGTGCAGCTGGAGGACTGGGAGACCGCGAAGGATGCCGACCGGACCGGCCTGGCCGCGCAGACCACGGACATCCTCGGCGTGGCGCTGCCCAAGGTCATCGTGCCCCTGAACCCGGGGAAGAACATCACCGTGGTGTCCGAGGTGGTCGCGATGATGCACTTGCTGCGCTATTCCGGCGTGGATGTCGCCGCCCAGTTCAACGAGCGGCTCATCAAGCGGATGCGCGAGCAGTCAAAGGTGCGCGAGTACCTCCAGGAAGACTATGAGTGAGCCGCTGGCCGGCGTGGTGGTGTGCCACCGCGACCTCGCCGCCGCGCTGGTCGGGGCGGCGGAGGAGATCAGCGGGGTCCGCGGCGCCCTGGTGCCGGTCTCCAATTCCGGGTGCGACCGACCGCTGCTCGAGGATCGCGTCCTCGAGGCGGTGAACGGGCGCCCCGCAGTCGTCTTCGTGGACATGCCCAGCGGGTCCTGCATGCTGGCCGCATTGCACCGGCTCCGCGGCATGGAGCACGTGCGGGTCGTCACCGGGGTGAACCTGGCGATGCTCCTCGACTTCCTCTTCCACCGGGAGCTGTCGCCCGCCGACGCCGCCGCGCGCGCGGCCGAAGTCGGCGGCCGCGCCATCACGGTGCCGGCGTGACCCTGGCGCTGGCCCGGGTCGACGATCGGCTCATCCATGGGCAGGTCGTCGTCGGGTGGGGCCGTCCCCTGGGCGCGCGGTTCATCGTGCTGGTGGATGACACGGTCCGGGCCAGCGCCTGGGAACAGGAACTGTACCGGCTGGCCGTGCCCCCCGACGTCGAGCTGATGTTCGCGGGCGTGGACGAGGCCGCCGCCGCGATGGAGGGATGGGTGGCGCGGCCCGACGTCGGCATCCTCCTGACGGCCGACGTGGGCACGATGGCCGCGCTCCACGCCCGGGCCGGGGGGCGGCTTGCCCGGGTGAACCTGGGCGGGATTCATCACCGGCCCGGCCGGAGCCAGCGGCTCCCCTGGATCTTCCTCTCGGACGAGGAACTCGCACGGCTGCGCGCGCTCGCGGCGGCCGGTGTGCGCGTCACCGCGCAGGACGTTCCCGCCACGTCGCCCATTCCCCTCGAGGACCTGGAATGACCGATCCCTCGATCGGCGCGCTCGTCCTCCTCGGGCTCTGGGCCACGGTGGCCGGGCTCGACCTGGTGAGCGTCCCCCAGGGACTTCTCTCCCGGCCGATCGTCGTGGGGGCGGTGAGCGGGTGGATCCTCGGCGATCCGGCCGCCGGTTTTCGCGTCGGTGTGCTGCTGGAGCTGTTCGACCTCGACGTGCTGCCGGTCGGAGCCGCCCGCTATCCCGACTACGCCGCGGCCACGGCCGGCGCGGTG
>JBOHSQ010000094.1:0-6891 GCA_050733295.1 Gemmatimonadales bacterium | reverse complement strand
GTGCTGAAGAAGCTCGAGGAGACGCCCAAGGGGCCGCGGCTGATCCTGTCGCGGGCCGACCCCATGTTCGTGAAGGCGCTATTCCGCCTCGAGGTGCCGGAGATCCAGCAGCAGATCGTCGAGATCCGCGGCATCGCCCGCGAAACCGGCAGCCGCACCAAGGTTGCCGTGATCTCCCGTGACGACGCGATCGACCCCGTCGGCGCCTGTGTCGGCCTCAAGGGCTCGCGGGTGCAGGCGGTGGTGAACGAGCTAGGCGGCGAGCGCATCGACATCGTGCCGTGGTCGCCCGATCCGGAGCGCTTCGCCCGGCTCGCGCTGGCGCCGGCCCGGGTGGCGAAGGTCTTCTCCGACCCGGATTCCAAGACGATCCAGGCCATCGTGGACGAGGACCAGCTTTCGCTCGCCATCGGCCGCAACGGCCAGAACGTGCGACTCGCCTCCGAGCTCACCGGCTGGAAGATCGACCTCTACTCCAGCCGCGAGTGGCTCGAGCGCGGCGGCGAGGGGCCGCTCTTCGCGCCGCTGCCGCCGGAGGACGAGGCTGTGGCCCACGTGCCACTCGCCGAGCTCAAGCTTTCGCCCGAGCTCGTGGCGCTGCTCGAGGGCGCCGGGCACCGGCACCTGAACGAGATCCTCGACTTCGAGCGTGAGGACATCGTTCGCGTGCCCGGCATGACCGACTCGCTTGCGGCCGAGCTCGAGTCGTTCATCGCCGAGATGACGGAAGAGGGCGGCGACGAGCCGCCGGAGTCCTGATGGACGCCGTCCTGGGTCTGCTTGGCCTGGGAATGCGCGCGGGGCACCTCGTGGTGGGCGTGGATGCGGTGCGCCGCGCGCTGCAGGCGGAAGAGCTGCGGTGCGTCGTGGTCGCGGCGGACGCCGGTCCCCGCGCGGCGGAAAAGGTGGTCCGGCTGGCCCGCGGGCGGCACGTGCCGCTGGTGGCCGGCCCGGATGCGGATGCGCTGGGCCGGCGGTTGGGCCGGCCGGCTGTGATGGCGGTCGGGGTCCGGGACCGCGCCCTTGCGCAGGGTGTCCTGCGCCTGGCGGGTGGTTCCACCTGAGGAGGTTTGCGTGGTAGGAAAGATCAGGGTGCACGAGCTGGCGGCGGAATTCGGTGTCCCGGCGGAACGGCTGCTCGACCTCCTCCGGGAGACGGGCGTGTTCGTCCGGAGTCACCTCTCCAGCCTCGAGGCGGACCAGGTGTCCGCCGCGCGAGTCCGCTGGGAGCGGGAAAAGCGGCGCACGCAGGAGGAGCCGAAGCCCAAGCGCGGCCGCCGCAAGGCCAGCGCGCCCGAGCCGGCCCCGGTGGTGGTGGAGGTCCGGCCCGCCAAGCGCCGGCGCACCGCGGCGGAAGTGGCCGCCGTGGAGGCCGAGGTCGCCGCGGCCGAGGCAGCTCGCCAGGCTGAACTGGAGGCGCTCGAGCGCGACCGGGTCCAGCTGGAGCAGCCCGAGCCTACGCGGCTCTCGCTGGAGGAGCGTGCCCGTGCCCTGTTCAAGGACCTGCCGCCGGTAGAGGAAGCGGAGCCCGGGGTCGAGGAGGCGCCCGTGCCGGCAGCCCCGCCGGAGGAGCGATTCCGCCCGGACGAGTCGGTGCGGCGTCCGCCTCCCGCCTCGGCTCCTTCCGAGGGCCGCCCCGCGGAGCCTTCCGCCCAGCCCAAGGCGCCCTTCATCCCACCCCGCGTGCCTCGCCCGGTTCGCGCGGGCCTGCCCAAGCCCGTTTTTTCGAGCGGCGCGCCGGCCGCGCCTGCTCCCCCGACCACGCCCGGCCCCGGCCGCACCGACGGCGGGCGCGGGCGGGGCCCCGAGTGGGGCCAGCAGGCCAGTCCCTCGACCGGCGGTGATACCGCCCGCGGCGGGCGCCGCGGGAAGAAGGGTCGCCGCGAGCGGGTGGACCAGGAGCAGGTGCAGGCCAACATCTCGCGCACCCTCCAGGGCATGAAGGGGTCCCGGAAGAGCGCGCGGCGGAGCGACGAGCCGAGCTACCGCGACATCGTCGCGGGGCAGCGGGCCGAGGAGCGCGAGCGGGAGAAGACCCGGATCCGGGTGAACGAGTTCATCTCGGTGGCCGAGCTCGCGGAGCTGATGAAGATCGGGGCCACGCAGATCGTCCAGTTCGCCTTCAAGGAGCTGGGCCTGATGGTCACGATGAACCAGCGGATCGACTTCGACCAGATCGAGCTGATCGCCTCGGAGTTCGGGTTCGAGGCAGTGCGGGAGGAGGAGTACGCCGCCGAGGCCGAGGTCCAGGAGGAGGCGGAGCGCGCCGAGGACCTGGCGCCGCGGCCGCCGGTCGTGACCATCATGGGCCACGTCGACCACGGCAAGACCTCGCTCCTCGACTTCATCCGCAAGGCGAACATCGTCGCCGGCGAGGCCGGGGGCATCACCCAGCACATCGGCGCCTACCACGTCGAGCTGCCGGGCGGCAAGGCGATCACCTTCCTCGACACCCCGGGCCACGAGGCGTTCACCGCCATGCGCGCCCGCGGCGCGCAGGTGACGGACATCGTCGTGCTGGTGGTGGCCGCCGACGACCAGGTGATGCCGCAGACGGTGGAGGCGATCAGCCACGCCCGCAACGCCGGCGTCCCGCTGGTCGTGGCGATCAACAAGGTGGACCTGCCCTCCGCCAACGTGCAGAAGTCGAAGCAGGACCTGCTGCAGCACAACGTGGTGCTGGAGGAGTTCGGCGGCACCACGCTGGCCACGGCCATCTCGGCCAAGACCGGGCAGAACGTCGAGACGCTCCTGGAGCAGATCCTCCTCCAGGCGGAGCTGCTCGAGCTCAAGGCCAATCCCGCCCGCCAGGCGCAGGGCACGGTCCTCGAGGCCACGCTCGACCCGGGCAAGGGTCCGGTCGCCACGATCCTGGTGCAGCGCGGCACGCTCCGGGTCGGCGACGACTTCATCTGCGGCAAGTTCTCGGGCCGCGTCCGCGCGATGTTCGACGAGCGCGGCAAGACGGTGGCAAAGGCAGGGCCGTCGGTCCCGGTGCAGATTCTGGGCTTCGAGGGGGTGCCGCTGGCCGGGGACGCCTTCCTGGTCACCGCGGATGCCGCCGAGGCCCGCGGGATCGCGCAGAAGCGCCAGCGGCTCGACCGCGAGGCGCAGAACCGCCGTGGGGCCCGGGGCACCACGCTCGAGGACTTCAGCCGTGCCATCGCCCAGGGCGAGGTGGCGGCGCTGCGGATCATCATCAAGGCCGACCAGGGCGGCCCCGCCGAGGCGCTGGCCGACGCGCTGGCCCAGCTGGGCACCGCCGAGGTGCGGGTGGACGTCATCCATCGCGGCGTCGGCGCCATCACCGAGGGCGACGTGCTGCTCGCGAAGGCCTCCGGGGCGATCGTGCTGGGCTTCCACGTCCGGCCCGACTCCAACGCGCGGGCGGCGGCGGAGCGCGAGCACGTCGACGTCCGCACCTACCGCGTGATCTACGAGGCGGTGGACGACGTGCGCAGCGCGCTCGAGGGCCTGCTCAAGCCGGAGGAGAAGGAAGTCGTCCTGGGCGAGGCCGAGGTTCTGCAGCTCTTCAAGGTGAGCAAGGTGGGCACCATCGCCGGCTGCATCGTGCGGAGCGGCACCGTGAGCCGCACCGCGCAGGTGCGGGTGGTGCGCGACGGCGTGTCCGTCTACACCGGCCGCCTCTCCAGCCTCAAGCGCTTCAAGGACGATGTGCGCGAGGTGAAGGAAGGGCTCGAGTGCGGCATGGCGGTGGAAAACTTCAACGACCTCAAGGTCGGCGACCGGATCGAGAGCTTCGCCGTCGAGGCGGTGAAGCGGACCCTCCAGTCGGCGACCACCGGCGCCGCCTGAGCCGCGGGTGGTCCTGGGCGTGCGTGTCTGGGAGCTGCACCTGCCGGGGTGCCACTCCCTGAAGGAGAAGCGCGGAGTGCTGCTGCCACTCAAGCAGGCGCTGCTTCGCGGGCATAACGTGAGCGTGGCGGAAACCGACCACCAGGACGCGTGGCAGCGCGCCGAGCTCGCCTGCGCCGCCCTGGGCTCGGACCGGACGGTAGTGGAGGAAACACTCCGCGCCGCCGACCGCACCGTGGAAGTCGCCGACGGCCTTCGGATCGTCGACACCGTGACGACCTACCGATGAAGGCGCCGACGCGGAGGCCGGAACAGGTGGCCGAGGCGCTGCGCGGGGTGATCGCCGAAGCCCTGGTGCGTGAAGTGCGCGACCCGCGGGTCGGACTGGTCACGGTCACCCACGTCGAGGTGACGCAGGACCTGTCCCTCGCCCGGGTCCGGGTCGCCGTACCCGGGGAGGACGAGCAGAAGCGCCTCGCACTCGAGGGCCTGCGCAGCGCGGCCGGCTTCCTCCGGTCCCGCGCGGCTCGCACTCTCGCGACCCGCACGGTGCCGGAACTCCGGTTCGAGCTCGACCGGGGCATCGAGCACGCGCAGCGGATCGGCGAGATCCTCGAGGGCCTGCGGCGCGAGGGGGAGCTCGACTGAACGGGCTCCTGCTGGTCGACAAGCCGGCGGGGCCGACGTCCCATGACGTCGTGGCGCAGGTGCGCCGGGCGCTAGGGACGCGGGCGGTGGGGCACGCCGGGACGCTGGACCCGTTCGCGACCGGACTTCTCGTGGTCCTGGTCGGGCGGGCGACGCGCCTCGCGCGATACCTCGCGGTCCTGCCCAAGGTGTACCGCGCGACCGCGGTGCTCGGCGCGCGGACCGACACCGACGACGCGACTGGGGAGGTGCTCGCGGGGAACCGGGGGCCCCTGCCCGCGTCGCGCGAGGTGGTGGCCGCGGTGCTCGAAAGCCTGGTCGGGGCGCGGCTCCAGCGGCCGCCGGCCTATTCGGCCAAGAAGGTGGCCGGGGTCCGCAGCTACCGGCTGGCGCGGCGCGGCGCGGCCATCGACCTGGCCCCGGTCGAGGTGGTCGTGCACGAGGCGGACCTCCTCGAGTGGAAGCCGCCCGCACTGACCTTCCGCGTGAGCGTCGGCAGCGGCACGTACGTGCGGGCACTGGCGCGGGACCTCGGGGAGACGCTCGGGTGCGGTGCCCACCTCTCCGCACTCCGGCGTGAGGCAATCGGCGCGATGCGGGTCGAGGAGGCCGTGGCGCTGGACGACATCACGGCAGCGGCGCTCGGGCCGATGACGCGGGCGGTGGCCCACTTGCCCCTCGTGCCACTCGACCCGGATGCCGTGCGGGCGGTGGGACACGGGCGGGCGGTTCCTTCGCCCGGCTCGCTCGAGGGGAGCGTGGCACTGGTGGCGGACGGGGAACTGCTGGCGGTGGGGCGGGCGGACGGGGACTGGCTGCGTCCCGAGGTCGTACTCGGCCCGTGAGCTGGGTCCCCGAATCCCCCGCGGGCACCGTGGTCACCGTCGGCACGTTCGACGGGGTTCACCTGGGTCACCGCGCGGTGATCGACGAGATCGCGGCACGGGCGGCGGCGACGGGACGCCGCAGCGTGCTGGTCACCTTCGATCCGCACCCGCTCGAGGTAGTGAACCCGCAGGCCGCGCCGCCGCTGCTCACGACCGCCACCGAGCGGCGCGAGGTCCTGGCCGAAACGCCGCTCGACTGGCTGGTGGTGCTCCGGTTCGACCGCCGCATGGCGGCGATGTCCCCGGAGGAGTTCGTCCGGGACGTGCTGCTCGAGCGGTGCCGGATGCGCGAGCTGGTCATCGGGTGGGACCATGGCTTCGGCCGGGGACGCTCGGGGGACGTGGAGACGCTGCGCGTGTTGGGGCGCAAGCTCGGTTTTGCGGTGGACGTGGTGGGACCGGTGGACGCTCACGGCCAGCACGTCTCCAGCACCCTGGTCCGGAGGGCCGTGGCCGGTGGGGACCTGGACACCGCGGCGCGACTGCTCGGCAGGCCCTACTCGGTGTCGGGGAAGGTCGTGCAGGGAGCCGGGCGGGGCCGGACCCTGGGGGTGCCGACGATCAATCTCGGCGAAGTACCGCCCCGAAAGCTGCTCCCACCCGATGGCGTCTATGCCGTGCGGGTGGAATGGCGGGGCGGCACCGCCGGGGGAATGATGAACCAGGGGGGACGACCCACCTTCGACGAGAGTGTCCGGACGCTCGAGGCGCACCTCTTCGGCGTGGACGGCGACCTCTACGGGGAATGGGTCCGGCTCGCCTGGGTGCAGAGGCTTCGCGACGTGGCGCGGTTCGCCTCCCCCGGGGCACTCCGCGCCCAGCTCGATCGGGACCGCACCGCTGCGCTCGCTGCGCTCGCTGCGCTCGCTGCGCTGGCGCGGGAAGACGACCACCTCAGGCGCGCGTAAACCGCGCGCGAATGACATCATGACCAAGACGATCCGCAACCGCCTGATCATCATTGCCCTGCTGGTGCTGGCCTCGGTCTGGGCCATGCTGCCCCGGACGGTCACCGTGCGGGAGCGCGGCCCCGACGGCGTCATGCGCGACGTCCAGCTCCGGCGAGTGCCGCCGAAGAAGGGCCTGGACCTGCAGGGAGGGATGCACCTCGCGCTCGAGCTCGACGAGTCGAAGCGGGTCTCCTCCAACAAGGCCCACGACATCGAGCTGGCCCTGCTGGTGCTGCGCAAGCGCATCGACGAGTTCGGCGTCACCGAGCCGGTGATCCAGAAGGTCGGCGAGGACCGGATCGTCGTGGAGCTGCCGGGCGTGGACGATCCCGTCCGGGCCAAGCAGATCGTGCAGCGTTCCGCGTTCCTCGAGTTCAAGGTCACCGACGAGACCGACGCGCTCGGCCGGGCGCTGCCCGCGATGGACCGCACCCTGCGGGGGCTCGGGGTCGCCGGCGCCCCCGGTGCGCCGGCCGCCGGTCCCTCCGCGGTCCAGCAGCTCCTCGGCGGTGATTCCGCGGCCACCGACAGCGCCGCCCCTGCGTCCGACTCGGTGCCGGCGGGGCCCGCAGTGCTGTCCAGCCTGATCC
>JBOHSQ010000093.1:0-3933 GCA_050733295.1 Gemmatimonadales bacterium | reverse complement strand
GGTTCGAGGAGGCCGAGGAGGTGGCCTCACTGGCCAGCGGGGAGACCCAGGTCGCCATCCTCGCGGACCCCGAAATCGCGGCCGAGCTGCGCAAGGTGGCGCTGCCGCTGGCGCTGGGGCTCTCGGTGGTGCTCGAGCTCCGCAGCGTGCTGCTCGAGCGCCAGGGTGCACTCGATGACGCGGCGTTCCAGCTCCGCGCGCTGCGCCAGGTGGCCCGCCTCCTCTCCTCGGTGCATTCCTCCGAGGAGACCGAGCAGCTCATCCTCGACTTCATGGCCGAGGTGTTCTTCGCCTGGTGGGCCGCGCTCTACCGCGCGCGCGGCGACGACGGCGAATACCGTGCCTCCGCCTATCGCGCGCTTCGCGACCGCGGCACGCCGAGCCCGATCCCGCAGATACAGCTCGACGCGGCACTACCGCCCGGCAGCGCGGTGAGTTCCTGCGAGGACGTGGCCCTCGCGTCGCTGGTGCCGGAGGGCACCGAGCTGCTCGTGCCGATCGACGCCGGCGCCGAGCGCATGGCGCTGATGGTCCTGGGCCCGCGCATCAGCGGGAAGGCGTACGGCCGCGCCGAGCACGAGCTGGCCGGCACACTGTCCTTCGCCGCCGCCATCGCCCTCAAGAACGCCGAGCTGGTGGAGCAGCTCCACAGCGCCGCCACCACTGACCAGTTGACCGGCCTCCTCAACCGCCGTGCGGTCGAGGAGCGGCTCCAGGCCGAGCTCTCCCGCGCCACCCGGCACCAGCTCCGGACCACGGTCGTCCTGATCGACCTGGACCGCTTCAAGGACATCAACGACACCCACGGCCACGCGGCGGGCGACCGGACGCTGGTCGAGATTGCCGGGTTGCTCCGGGAGCAGGTCCGCTCGCTCGACGTGGTGGGACGGCTCGGGGGCGACGAGTTCCTCGTGATCCTCCCCTGGACCAGCTCGGAGGAGGCGATGATCTTCGTGCAGCGCCTGCAGCGCGCGATGGCCGAGCGCGCGGCGCACCTGGTCGCGCCCGCGGTGAAGACCCTGAGCCTCGGCATCGCCGAGGCGCCACGCCACGGCCGGACCGTGTCGAGCCTCCTCGCCGCCGCCGACGCGGCACTGTACAAGGCCAAGCGGGGTGGCAGGGACTCCGCCGAGGTCGCCGACACGGTCTGAACCATGCCCGACCCGGAGTTCATCCTACTCGGCGACGCGCTCTGGCTGGACTTCGTCAACACCGCCCGCAACCGCACGCACGAGCCAGTCGAACGTCTCGAGACACCCGCCGACTATCACCGCTGGACCAAGGCCGAAAAGCTGGAGTCGGACGCCGAGCGGGTGCCGTTCCACGAGGTGCTGGGCACGCGCGAGCGGCTCACCGCGCTCGCCGTCTCGCTCGCTGCGGGGCGCCGGCCCCCGACCGGCAGCGTCGAGACCATCAACCAGGCCCTGGCTCGCCTTCCCGGCCGGGCGCAGCTGACCCGCACCGCTGGGCGCTGGTCGCTGCACCTGGCACCGGAGCAGCCGTTCCGCGCGCTCGAGGCGGTGCTCTGGTCCGCCGCGGTGTCGCTCACCGATCCGCTGGCGCGGGTCCACGAGTGTGCCGCGGAGTCCTGCGACCTCCTCTTCGTCGATCGCACGCCCGGCCAGGTGCGCCGCTTCTGCAGCGTATCCACCTGCGGTGACGCCGCCCGGATCGAGCGCCGCCGCCGTTCCCGTTGACGTGACCGGCTCCTTCCGCGCCGCCCCGGCGAAGCCCAACGAGGCCTACGAGCGGGTAGCCGCCCGCCTGGGCTCGCGCTTCCGGCTCGACAGCCTGGTCGCGATGTCGCCCGAGCGCGTGCTCTTCCTCGCCTGGGACCTGGCGCTCCGCCGCCGCATCGCCCTCCGGGTGAACTTCTTCCGGGACGATGCCACCCGCGCCTGGTTCGTGCGCGAGAGCGAGGCCCTGGCCCAGCTCGACCATCCGGCGATCCGGCATGTCTACGAGCTGGGCGTGGTGGAGGAGATGGCCTGGCGCACCGGCAACTGGATCGAGGGCGAGGGCCTCGACGCGGCGAACGCGCGCGGCCCGCGCCCGATTCCGGCGGTGCACAGCCTCGCCCGCGACCTGCTCGGCGCCCTGGAGCACGCCCACGCGCGCGGGATCATCATCCGGCGCATCGTGCCCGCGTCCCTGATCGTGAACCTGGCGGGGCGCGGCACCGTGACCGACCTCCGGTTCGCCAACCACACCCTGCCCGCCATCCCCGAGGCCGAGGTGCCGTCGGGCCAGGCGTACATGGCGCCGGAAGCGCGCGGGCGCACCCCGGGCGATGCCGCGAGCGACGTCTACACCGCCGGCGCGATCCTCTATTTCACCGTGACGGGCCACGAGCCGCCCGCCGACCCGGCCACGCTCGTGCCGCCCACCCAGCTCCGCCCCGCCACGCCGAAGGCGGTCGAGCGGGTGATCCTGCGCGCGATGCAGTTCCGGCCCGAGGACCGCTACTTCTCCGCCGCGGAGATGTACGAGGACTTCGCCTCCGACGCCGGCACATTCGAGACCTCGGCGGTGAGCCCGCCGGCGGAGCAGCTCAGCCGGGCGCTCACCGAGGACACCGGCACCTGGGAGAAGCGGCTGCGCCGCGCGCTGGGCGACGACTACGAGCTGCTCGGCACCCTCGGCGCCGGCGGGTTCGGGCGGGTCTACCGGGTGCGCGACCTCCACCTCGAGCGCGAGGTGGCCCTCAAGGTGCTGCACCCGATGTTCACCGCCGATCCGGCGGTGGTGGAGCGCTTCCGGCGCGAGGCCCAGCTCGCGGCGCGGCTCAATCACCCGAACATCGTGAACATCTACGACATCAGCGGGCGCTCGGGCCTGCTCTGGTACACGATGGAGTTCGTGGACGGCCCGAGCCTGGCGGGCGTGGTGGAGCGGGAGGGTCCCCTTCCGGTGGATCGCGTGGTCCGGCTGATGCGCGAGGCGCTGTCCGCGCTCGCCCACGCCCACGCGTCGGGCCTGGTGCATCGCGACCTCAAGCCCGAGAACATGCTGATGGAGCCGAATGGCAGCATCCGCATCACCGACTTCGGCCTCGCGCTCGCGCTCCGCGGGGCCGCGGGCCGCTTCGGCGGCGCCACCAGCCAGAGCGGCACGCCGCAATTCGCGAGTCCGGAGCAGCTGCTGGGTGAGCGCGTGGACCAGCGGAGCGACCTCTACAGCCTCGCGGCGGTGGCGCTGTTCGCCCTGCTCGGCGGGCCGCCCTTCCCCGGTGTCACACCCGAGCAGGTGCTCGCCCGCCAGGCCACCAACCGGCTTCCCGACATTCGCGCGGCGCGGCCGGACGTGCCGGCGGAGCTGGTGGAGGTGTTGGAGCGGGCCCTCCGCGCCGAGGTGGAAATGCGCTACCCGTCGGCTGCGGAATTCCTCCAGGCGCTGCACCGCGCCGTAGGCCGCAACGTGGCCCGCACGGTGAGCGGAGAGTGGGATCGGGTGCCGGCCCCCGGGGGGAAGGGTGGCCGGGCCCCAGGCTCTTGACGTTTCACGGCTTCCATGCAGATTAGTAGCCCGCGTGACCGGTCACCGGTCACGCGCGCAGTGCCCAGCGGATCCAAGGACCCGGGCCAGCGCCCGGGTCCTTTTGCGGTCCCTTGACGGGAAAAGCCCGCGCTGGGAGGCAGTCGGTTGGTGCGGCCAGACCGGACCCCGACAGTTCACAACTCGATGGAGAAGGTAGCAATGGCTCGCACGACCGGCACGGTGAAGTGGTTCAATGAAGCCAAGGGCTTCGGGTTCATCACCCCCGAGAACGGTGGCAAGGACTGCTTCGTCCACCACACCGCGATCCGCGCGGACGGCTTCCGCACGCTCGCCGAGGGCGACAAGGTCGAGTTCGACCTGGTCCAGGGCGCCAAGGGCCCGGCGGCCGAGAACGTCACCAAGGTCTGACCCAAGCCGGCCAGTAGCCAAGCGGGG
>JBOHSQ010000092.1:0-4737 GCA_050733295.1 Gemmatimonadales bacterium | reverse complement strand
CTCCTACGATGCGCGCAAGCTGCTCGGCGCCCTGCTCGATGGGGGCGAGCTGGACGAGTTCCAGCCCGACCTGGCCCGGGAGATGATCTGTGGTCACGCCCGCATCGAGGGCTGGCCTGTTGCAGTGATCGCGAACGAGCGCGGCCTGGTAAAGGGCCAGGCGGGCACCAAGCCGCGCTTCGGCGGCATCATCTACGCCGAGAGCGCGGAGAAGGTCGCCTACTTCATCGAGACCGCGAGCCGGGAGCGGCTGCCGATCCTCTTCGTCCAGGACGTGAGCGGCTTCATGGTGGGCCCCGAGGCGGAGCACGAGGGCATCATCCGCGCGGGCGCGCGGTTCGTCGAAGCGATGGCGACCGCCGTCGTACCCAAGCTGGTGCTCACGGTCAATCACGCCAGCGGTGCGGGGTATTACGCGATGGCCGGCCAGGGATTCGATCCCGATTTCATCCTCTCCTGGCCCACGGGGCGGATGGCCGTGATGGAGGGGGAATCGGCGGTGATGGCCGTCCACGGTCCCGCCATCCAGAAGGCACAGGCCGAGGGCAAGGCGCCGCCCCCGGCGGTCGCCGAAGCCGTCGAAGCCATGCGTGCCGACTACGAGCACCAGCTCGACGCGCGCTACGCCGCGGCGCGCGGCTACGTCGACGCGATCCTCACCGTCGAGGAAACCCGCGACCAGCTCGCGTTCCTCCTCGGCGTCGCCAGCTCCTGGGAGGGTCCGCACATCGGGCCGTTCGTGCTCCCGCCCCTCGACCCTCGCTGCTGATGCGCCCCGCTTCCTGGTTCCTCGTCCCGGCGATGGTCCTGGCGGGCTGCGGCCGCGCCGCGGAGCCCGCCGTGGTGCGGCCCAACATCGACCCTGTCCCTCATCCCGTCGATTCGGCCGCTGCGCCGCCCGGCATCACGCGCGAGCGCGTCGCGCCGCCCGATGCTGCATACGCCGCCGGGTGGATGCCGCTCGCCCCCACGGGAGTCGATCGGTTCCGGCGAGCGCACCCGGAGTGGGACGGCAGGGGGGTCTTGATCGCGATCCTCGACGGCGGCCTCGACCCGACCATCCCGGGCCTGGTGACCACTTCGACCGGGAAGCGCAAGGTGATCGACCTGCGCGATTTCTCCGGAGAGGGCAGGGTGCAGCTCCAGCAGGCTCGCCCGAGCGGCGATCTCCTCCGCGTCGGCGGCACCGCGCTCGCCGGATTCTCCCGCGTGCGCGCGTTCAGCGCCAACGGTCCCTGGTACGCGGGCACCATCGCCGAGCGCCCGCTCGGCAAGCTGCCCGCCAGTGACCTCGATGGGGATGGCGCCGACACCGACAGCCTCGCCGTGGTCGTCACGCGGGGCACCGATGGCTGGCTGCTGTTCGCGGATACGGATGGAAACGGAAGCCTGGCCGGCGAGCGGCCGGTGCGCGACTACGGCGCCGGCGGCGAGGGGTTCTGCTGGCACCGCCCCGGCCGCGAGTGTCCGGTGGGGGTCGGTGTCGATCTGCGCGAGGATTCCGGCGTGCCGGTGCTCGACCTCGTCTTCGACTCGAGCGGGCACGGGTCACACGTGGGGGGGATCGCCGCCGGGCACGCCATCTACGGTGTGGCGGGCTTCGACGGCGTGGCCCCGGGCGCCGAGCTCCTCGGGCTCAAGATCGCCAACAACGCGAACGGCGGCATTTCGACCACCGGGTCAATATTCGCCGCGCTCGAATACGCGATCGCGGTGGCACGGCAGCGCCGCACACCGCTGGTCGTCAACCTGAGTTCCGGGGTGGGGAACGAGCGCGAGGGCCAGGCGGCAATCGATCGGATGGTCGACTCGGTGCTCGCGGCCAATCCCGACGTCGTGATGACGATCAGCGCCGGCAACGACGGTCCGGGCCTTTCGACCCTCGGATTCCCCGGTTCCGCCGAGCGCGCCATTTCCGTGGGCGCAACATTCCCGGTGGTCTTCGTGACCGGCGCGTCAGGGGCCGGCGGCAGGCCTGACCCTGTGGCGTTCTTCTCCAGTCGCGGCGGCGAGATGGCCAAACCGGACCTGGTGACGCCGGGGGTGGCCTACTCCACGGTTCCCGCATGGGACCGCGGCGAGGAGCGGAACGCCGGCACCTCGATGGCGTCGCCGCATGCCGCCGGGCTCGCCGCCCTGCTCGTTTCCGCCCTGGCTCAGCAGGGAAAGCCCATCGCGGCATCGCAGGTGCGGCACGCGCTGATGGTCACCGCCCTGCCGGTGCCGGGCGACGGCTGGATCGAGGGCGGCGCCGGTGTGCCGGACGTGAACCTCGCCTGGGCCTGGCTCGCCGAGGGGCGGCAGCCGCCGCCGATCCGCGTCGGGGCCGCCGGCTCCGACAATCGGACGAGCGCCGCCCTTCGCGTCCTGTCCTCTGACGGGGCGGTCGCGCCGGGCCGATTCGAGCTGCGGCGTTCGCCCGGGCCGCCCATCCGGGTCAGTTTCAGGAGCTCCGCACCGTGGCTCGTGGCGCCGGCTCCGATCTCGCTCGCCGATACCCTTTCGCGGGTTTCGGTGGAGGTGCGCGCAGCCGAGTTGTCAGGCGCGGGTGCGCATTCCGGCCTGGTGACTGCCTGGACTACGGATACACTGCTCGGCCCCGTGGCGCGGATGCCGGTGACGGTCGTCGCGCCGCTTCCAGCGCGCGACACCCTGCTCCCTGCGGTGCGGCTCCCGGCCAGCGGGGTGGGGCGCTGGTTTTTCGTCGCGGACTCCGCGCGCCCGCTCGAGGTCGTCATCCAGGCCGAGCGCCAGTTCGAGACCGCGCTCACTTCGCTCCACGAGCCCGGGGGCATGCCTTGGCGCGAGGACAACGGTCTCCTGGCGGGTGCGGGTGAGGATGCCGCTATCTACCAGGTGGATGGCCGTGATGTCCGAGCCGGACTGTGGGAGATCGACGCGATCGCGCCGCCCGGTCAGCCGGTGGGTGCGCGGCTTCGCCTGGCGCGAAGCCCCTTCCGGATAGGGGCACAGTTCCTGGCCGGAGTGCTCGAGGCGACGTACGAGAACCTCGACGACTCGACGCGGGGCCTCGATCCCGGTGCCGCGCTACTCGGAGCCGAGCAGCGGGGCCGGATCTCCCGCACCGGCGGCGACGATGTATTGCTGCCGGTGCCGGTGCCGGCATGGGCCACCCGCGTGGTCATCGACCTGGAGATGCCGCCGGGGCAGTGGGAACGGTTCACCGACTTCGGTGTGACGTTCCTGCGCGCCGATGGCCGGCAGTTCGTCCACCAACCACTCACCTACCGGATCGGCCGCCTGGCGGCCGAGGCGGACGATTCGATGCGCCTCGGCCCGGAGCAGGCCACGCTCGCCCTGCTGCCCGGGCTGGCCACACGGGCGGACCGGGAGCCATGGACTGCTTCGATCAGCGTCCGCTTCTACGCCGCGGAGCCGTCGTTCCTGGAGCCTGCCCCGGGCGGTGAAGCGGCGGTCGGCCGCGGCAGGACCGGGTCGGCAAGGTTCACCGTTTCCGCGCCACCGTGGCCGCTCGATCCCGGGTTCGTCCCGCTCGCCGTCGTGTGGGCCGAGACGGGGTCGGGCATCTGGACCCGCGAGCTGCCGTTGGGCGGATCGGTGGAAACCTGGTGAAGCGCGCGAAGGAAGTCGTGAAGGTCGCCTCGGGCCAGGGCTTCTGGGGCGACTGGCTCGAGGCGCCGGTGCGCCAGGTCGAGGGCGGACCGATCGACTACCTCGTCCTCGACTACCTGGCCGAAGTGACGATGTCGATCCTCCAGAAGCAGCGATCACGCGATCCGGCTGCGGGCTACGCGCGGGACTTCGTGTCACTGATGGACAGGATCCTCCCCGCGGTGGCCGAGCACCGGATCGGCGTGGTGACCAATGCGGGTGGCGTGAACCCTCGCACCTGCGCGGAGGCGGTCCGGGCTGGAGCCGCGAAGCTCGGCCTGGCCGACAGCATCAGGATCGCGGTGGTGACCGGTGACGACATCCTGCCCCGCCTCGACGACCTGCTCGCCAAGGGGCACGAACTTCGGGACATGGACACCGGCCACCCGCTCGGCGAGATCCGCCGCGCCGTGGTCGCCGCGAATGCCTACCTCGGCATGGCTCCCGTGGTCGAGGCGCTGCGCCTTGGCGCCGACGTGGTGATCACCGGCCGGGTCACCGACACCGGGCTCACGCTCGGGCCGCTGGTGCACGAGTTCGGCTGGGCGTCCGACGACTGGCACCGGATCGCGGCCGGCACCGTCGCCGGCCACATCCTCGAGTGCGGGGCGCAGAGTTCGGGCGGCAACCTGCTCAAGGACTGGCGGAAGGTGCGCGGCCTGGCGAACCCGGGGTTCCCTATCGCGGAGGTTCGCCGCGACGGGACGTTCGTCGTGACCAAGCATCCTGGCACCGGCGGCGTGGTGAACGTCGCGGCGGTCACCGAGCAGCTGGTCTATGAGATGGGCGATCCGCGGCACTACATCACGCCCGACGGCGTGGCGGACTTCACCACGATCCAGCTCCGCCAGCGTGGCCGCGACCGGGTCGAGGTGTCGGGAATCCGTGGTGAGCCGCGCACGCCGTTGCTCAAGGTCTCGATCGCCTGGGCCTACGGATGGAAGGCGGTGGGGACCCTGGTCTATGCCTGGCCCGAGGCCCTCGACAAGGCCCGGGCCGCCGACAGGATCCTCCGCCAGCGGTTGGCCGACCTCGGCCTCGAGTTCGAGCAGGTGCGCACCGAGTTTGTTGGCGTCGACGCGACCCATGGGCGGCGCGCCGGCG
>JBOHSQ010000091.1:0-3890 GCA_050733295.1 Gemmatimonadales bacterium | reverse complement strand
GGGGTGCTTTCGGGAGAGAATACGCAACAACTTCTTGGCACCCCAGGTGGGATGACGGTGACGCGCCTCGAGCAGGGCTTGCACGATAACCGCTGGCGTTTCATGCGGGCAGGTGTGCGGCCGGCGGGAGCGGTTGCTCAGCCCGTTGAGCCCGTGGGCCTGATAGCGAGCGGCCCACTTGTAGGCGGTCTTGCGACTGATGCCGAAGCGTTCGCAGAGCTCGGACACCGGAACGAGGTGTCTCTGAAAGTCGGCGATGAATTCGATTCGCTGGTCCATGGGTGACGTCTCGCTCCACGGCATGCAGGCACCTCCCGGGGTGCCCGGAGTGTTACCCATGTCCCTGGACTGAAGTGTTACCTATGTGTCTGGACCGACAGATACCGACCGTCAGATACCTTGAGCGGGGACTCTCTGCCACGCTACCATGCAGCCGATCACCCTGCATCGGAGGTCCGGAGTGGCATCCAGCAGCATCAAGCAGAAGGTTCTCGAGGCGGTTCAGCAGCTGCCATCCGACGCCACCGGCGAAGACGCCATCGAGCGTCTCTGCTTCCTGGCCAAGTTGGAGCGTGGCATGGCCCAAGCTGACGCCGGCGAGACGCTGCCTCACGAGGCCGCCCGCAACCGCCTCCTTATCAGTAAGGTCGGTGACTGCGCGCTGTAGCGGACGCGCGCGCGCGTCACGCCGCTGAGCGCCAGGTGGGGTCAAGTGTGGTCGTGAAGACCATCGCCGCCGCGGGTGGCAAGGCCGCCGCTGTCCAGGCGGACCTGTCACGCCCGACCGAAGTCGCCCGCTTGTTCGACGACGCTGAACAGACGCTCGGAGCCCTGGACATCGTGGTCGTCAACGCCGCCGACATCGTCGTCAGGCCGCTGGCGGCGCGCGGTGGGTGACAGGGCAGAACCTCGGGGCAGGTGGCGGAGCTTTCTGACGATGCAACGCCTTGCACGAACCTGAGACGGGGCGTCGGGCGGCCTGGTTCCCCTTCGCGTGGAGGGTCGAATGGACATTGCCGCGGACAGCGTACTTGCCGGTCTCGAGGAGGCGCTCCGCCGTGGCCCGGCGGCGGCGGCGGTGCAGAGCGCGCTCGGCCGCGTGCTCGCCGAGCTCGCCGCCTCGGGGCGGCAGATGGAGTGGGAAATCCTCCCGCTGGAGGTGTTCGGGGGCACGCTTCCGGGGACAATCCGCTCCTGCTGGGTCTTTGCCATCCGCGCGGGGGCCGAGACCACGCCGGAGCGGCACCCGAACAGCCACCAGCGTTCCCTGTCGCTCTCCGGCGGCGGCATCTTCGAGATCCGCGCCCGGGGCTGGCTCGTGCACCCGCTGGTGAGCGAGCCGGAAGGCGCGAGCGAGCGACGTTGGGTGAGCATTCCGCCGGCCACCTGGCACCGCCTGCGTGCCGGGACGGCGCCCTGGGGGATGGTCTCGTTCCACACCGTGCCTCCGCCGGATCTGGTGGAAGAGAAACCGGTGGACCCGGCGGATCTCGATGGCCCCACGCGTGGGGAAACGTACACCGGAAGACGGTAGACCCGCGGCCGCCGAGGCGCGGACGGCAAAGGAGCCTGACCGATGAACGTCCTCTTGTGGATCCTCCAGGTCGCGCTCGCCCTGCTCTACCTGGCGGGGGGGGCATACAAAGTGCTCAAGTTCGACGAGATCGCGAACCAGATGGACCCGCTCGCGCGCGGTGCGTCGGGCGCGGTCGGCGCGTTCGAGATGTTGGGCGCGGTCCTGCTGGTCGTCCCGGCCGCCGCCAAGTGGATGCCGGTCCTGACCCCGCTCGCCGCCGCGGCGCTGGCGCTGGAGTCCCTGGCCCTCGCCGGGCTGTACGCGCGGCATTCGCTCGAACTGACCGCTGCCAACCCGCTGGTCTGGAGCGTTGTGATGGGGCTGCTGGCGGCCTTCGTGGCCTGCGGGCGGTACGCGCTCAGGCCGCCGGCCTGACGCCCCGCCGTCGCATGGTCAGTGCGCGATGAACGACCGGCTCCTGCCCCGGCACATCGACAACACGTATCGCGGCCACCGGCCCGCCCTCTGGCTATTCGGATTGATCGTGCTCGTTAAGGGGGGCATCGGCCTGGTCCTGTCGCTTTGGCCCGCGACCGGGCGCGCGGGGCGGGACGCCCTCGGGCCGGTGTGACGATGTTCCTCTTCCGGCTTGGCGGGGCGTTGATCAAGTGGAACCCGGCGGCCCTGGCGCTGGTCGAGGGCGCGGCCGGCGCCCTGCACGCCGACTGCGAGGCCGTGTTGCTGGAGGCGGGGAGTCGGCAGGACGACATCTGGGGAGCGGACTGGGTCCCCTCCTCCCAGGAGGTGAATGTCAGTGAGCTCGACTGGCGACGATTCCACGACGACATCCCCTACGGCCTCCCGCGCCGGGCGCGTGACACTTGTGCTGAGCAATGGACCTTCCCGTGGGCTCGCGCCGAGGATGCCTGTCGAGCCCCCACGAGCCTGGAGGTCAGCTACACTCCTGGGACTGGAGCAGTTGGAAGAGTGGCGCGGCTCAGAGCAATGGCCGGCGGGCATGAGTAGGCGGGGAACGTGCCGCTCGACCAAGGTCGGCTCTGACATGCGGCATCCAGCCGACGGAGTCATTGACGCGTTGATGCTCGCCATGGGACCTCGCCCCGTTGGTTTCGATCTGCAGTCCGGTCCGTTCGGCGCCCTGCGTGTCAAAGACGCCGTGTACCGCCACGGTCACGGAAAGTTCGAACTGAGACACCTGTGCGACGGCTGGATCTACACGAAGCCCCTCGGGGAATTCCAGGGCGTGACCCCCATTCCCGGGTGGGTCCACGCGGGCAACCTGGACCGTGCGCACGAGCAATGTGCGAATCCTGCGTTCCGGAGCGCTTCAGCCGAGGAATTCAATAGCGCCATCGCAGGTGAAACCGATATCTCCGCCCGCTGGGGGCATCTGCAATAGGCGGCCGCCCCCCTCAACTGACGTCGAACGCGTCCACCACGAGGAAGGTGTCGAGCGACGAGGGGTTCTGGGTCCCCGTCACCTCGATCACCAGCGTGTGGCTGCCCGACGTCAGGCCGGTCCGGGTGAACAGCGGCCCGGAGGCGGCGGGGCGGCTCGGCGCGTAGGTGTCCACCGTCGCGACGACGGCGCCGTCGAGCAAGACGCGGGCGATGCCGCACCGCTCGCACGGGAAGCCGATCCAGGACACCCCCGTCCCGGTGAAGGTGAAAGTCGCCGTCGCCCCGGCTGCCGACGCGATCACCGCGCTGTCCCCGCTGAGCGTCACCCCGACGCTGTCGCTCGTGATCCCGGACCAGGCGGCCGCGGGGGCGAGCGCCGCCGCGCCCTCCTCGAAGCGCGTCGGTCCCGGGGGCGGCTCGCCGCCGCCGCCGCTCGTCGCGACGTCGAACGCGTCCACGACGATCCAGGCGCTGTCGCAGGTCCAGGTGCCCGTCACCCGGACCACCAGCGTGTGCGCTCCCTCGGCCAGGCCGCTGGCGGTGTACATGACGGCCTGCGCCTGCTCGGTGGGGGCGCACGTGTCCACGGTCGCCACCAGGGTCCCGTCGAGGAACACCTCCGCGATCCCGCCGAAGGGGGCCCTGAAGCCGATCCAGGAGACTCCCGTTCCGCTGAAGGAGAGGGTGGCGGTGGCGCCGGTTTCCAGCGACTCGACGATCGTGCCGCCGCTCAGATCGGATCGCGACTGGGAGAGCCACGTGCCGGTGTAGGTCACCGACGGGTCGGTCTCCTCGATGCGGGTGGTCGTCGGAGGTGGAGGCGGTGGCGGTGGGGGCTCCGACTCGAAGGAGACGCGGCAGTCGGGGGGCGAGGTCGGGGCGATGCTCGCCTTGTTCCCTTTGGCGATCCGGATCTTGCCGCCCCCCGGCGTCGGATCGCCCAGGCTCCCCT
>JBOHSQ010000090.1:0-4336 GCA_050733295.1 Gemmatimonadales bacterium | reverse complement strand
CGCCCCCACCGCCCCTGCGGCCGGGCGCCGGCGCCGCGACGACTTCCTCCGCGACGCTGTTCCAGGCGCCGCATGCCTCGCACCGGCCGACCCACTTGGGGTGCTCGTGGCCGCAGTCGGCGCAGCGATAGACCGAGCGCGGCCTAGGCATCACCGCCGTCGGGGCGGTCGGTCAAGTTGTCGAAGCGGGTGAAGGACTTGTGGAAGTAGAGCGGGATGATCCCGGTGGGGCCGTTCCGGTGCTTGGCCAGAATCGCCTCGGCCTTGCCCTCGAGGGACTTCCCGTCCTTGTCCGTGGGTCCCTCGTACATCTCGGGCCGATGGATGAAGATGACGAGGTCGGCGTCCTGCTCGATGGCGCCCGAGTCGCGCAGGTCGGAGAGGATCGGCTTGCGATCGCCCCCCCGCTGCTCCGAGGCCCGGGAGAGCTGGCTGAGGGCCACGACGGGCAGCTCGAGCTCCCGGGCGAGGGCCTTCAGGGAACGGGAGATCTCGCTGATCTCCTGGACCCGGCTTTCGGATCGCTCCGGCGTGCGCATGAGTTGGAGGTAGTCGACCACGATCATGCGTACGTCGGCTTCCGCCTTGAGGCGGCGGGCCTTGGAGCGCATTTCCAACAGGGTGAGTGATGGGGTGTCGTCGATCCAGATAGGAGCGTTCTGGAGGAAGCCGGCGGCGCGGGCGAGTTGAGTCCAGTCGCTGTCACGCAACGAGTTCTGCCGCACCCGCTGGCTGTCCACCCTGGCCTCGGCACAGAGCATCCGCTGCACCAGCGACTCCTTGCTCATTTCCAGCGAGAACACCGCCACACCGAACCTGGAGTCGATCGCCGCATGGCTGGCGATGTTCAGGCAGAACGCCGTCTTCCCCATCGACGGGCGCGCCGCGACGATGATCAGATCGGAGCGCTGGAAGCCGGTCGTCTTGTCGTCCAAATCGGTGAAGCCACTGGGAACGCCGGTAACCTTCTGGCCGCTCTTCTGGAGCGTTTCGATGCGCTCCATGGTCGGCCAGAGCAGCTCCTTGAGGCGGGTGAACCCCTCCTGGCCCCGTTGTTGGGAGATGGTGAAGATCCGCGACTCGGCGGCATCGAGCAGCTCGCCGGCAGTCAGCCGCCCGTCATAGGCCTCGGCGACGATGCTGGTCGAGGTTTCGATGAGCCGGCGGAGGATCGCCTTTTCCTTGATGATCCGGCAGTGGAACTCGACGTTGGCGGTGGTGGGCACCGCCTCGACCAGCTCCGCGAGGTAGGCCGGGCCCCCGACTTCGTCCAGCTCCCCGCGGCGCCGCAGCTCGGCGGGCAGGGTGACGTGGTCGATGACGACCCGCTGCTCGGTGAGGGCGAGCATGGCCCGGAAGAGGCGCCGGTGCGGCTCGCGATAGAACATCGAGTCGTCGACCAGCTCCGCCGCGCGCAAGGCGGCGTCCTGATCGAGCAGCATGGCGCCCAGCACCGCCTGCTCCGCCTCGTTGTTCCACGGGGCGGCGCGGCCGACGTAGGGATCAGCGGTCGAGGAGCTGACGGGCGATACGGACGTCATCCCAGGTGGGTCGCTTCCAGTTCGGGTTGCGCAGCAGCGCAGCCGGGTGATACGTCACGATGAGCGGGATACCGGCCCAACGATGGACCTGGCCGCGCAACTCCCCGAGGGCACGGCGGCTGCCGAGGAGCGCGCCGGCCGCCGTGGAGCCGAGGGCCACCAGCACCTTCGGGCGCACGAGCTCGACCTGGCGCCGGAGGTAGGGCAGGCAGGTGGCCTGCTCGTCGGGCAGCGGTGTCCGGTTCTTCGGGGGACGACACTTCACCACGTTGGCGATGAAGACCCGCTCCCTCGGAATCTCTATCGCCCGGAGGATGTCGTCCAGCAGGTTGCCGGCGGGCCCCACGAAGGGCCGGCCGGTCTCGTCCTCGGTCTGGCCCGGTCCCTCGCCGACGAACATCAGCCGTGCGTTCGGGTCGCCCTCGCCAGGCACGGTGTTCTTGCGGGTGCGGCAGAGCGGGCAGAGGGTGCACCCGGCCACCATCGCGGCCACCTGCTCGAGGGATTCGAGCTGGGCGCGCGGCTCGGTGAAGTCCCAGGGCTCGGGCTCGACGACCAGGCCATCGCCCGGAATCGGCGGGGCGTCCTTGAGCCACCTGGGGACGGCGGGCTGGCGGGCAGGCGGGCTGGCGGACGGGGGTTCCCTGCCCTGTTCCTCGGCGCCCGTTGCGGGTCGCGATTCGTGAGTCGCGAGCGGCTCGGTGGACTCGCGACCGGTCACTCGAGGCGCGCGACTCAGGATCACCTCGGGGCCGCCCAGTTCCGCCTGCTGGCGGAGCCAGCGCTGCCGCTCGTCAGCCAAGGCGTGCCTCGACGGCGTCGAGGATGGCCTCCGCCACCTCGCGCTTGTCCATCAGCGGCAAGGACTGCCTCCGGCCCTCGCGGTCGAGGATGACCACCCGGTTGGTGTCGTGCTCGAAGCCAGCGCCCGGCTCGAGCGCATCGTTCGCCACGAGGAGGTCGAGCCCCTTCTGGATGAGCTTGGCGGCGCCCTTCTCGGCCGCGTCTCCCGTCTCCAGCGCGAACCCGACGATAACCGCCCCGGGACGCCGCAGCTCGCGGGTCGCGCCGAGGATGTCCACCGTGGGCTCGAGGGACAGCGCGAGGGGCCCGTCCTGGCGGGGCCGCTTGCGGTCACCCGCCGTCACGGGCCGGTAGTCGGCGGGCGCGGCGGCCATCACCAGGACGTCCGAGGACGGGAGGTGTTCGCGCACCGCGCGCTCCAGGTCGGACGTGGTCTCGATCCGCCACACTTCGACTCCGACCGGCGCGGACAGCGCCGTCGGGCCGGTGAGGAGGACGACGTCGGCACCCCGGGCCCAGGCCGCCTCGGCGATGCGATGCCCCATCTTCCCGCTCGATCGGTTGGTGACGACCCGAACGGGATCGATGGACTCACGCGTGGCACCGGCCGTGACCAGCACCCGGCGGCCCGCAAGTCGCCCTTCCCGACCGAGCGCGCGCTCCGCATGCGCCAGGATCGTCTCGGGCTCGCTCATTCGCCCCGGCCGTTCACTCGGTCCCTCGGCGAGGGCGCCGATCTCGGGTCCCACGATGCGCACGCCCCTGGCGCGCAAGTTGGCGAGGTTCGCCTGCATGGCCGGGTGGGCAAACATGGCGTCGTTCATCGCGGGGGCGATGAGCGTGGGCCCGGACCGGGCCAGCAGCATCGCGGTGAGCAGGTCGTCGGCCATGCCGGCCGCGGCGCGCGCGATCAGGTCGGCGGTGGCGGGCGCAATGAGGAAGAGGTCGGCCTCCGCGGGGATGCGGACGTGGGCGAGTGCAGTGCCCGGCTCCCACAGCGAGGTGAGGACCGGTCGGCCGGTGAGGGCCTCGAAGGTCACCGGCCGCACGAACTCGGCGGCGGCCCGCGTGAGCACGACGTCCACACGGGCGCCGGACTCGGCGAGCCGCCGGGCCAGGAAGCAGCTCTTGTAGCAGGCGATCCCGCCCGACACGCCGAGGACGACGTGCCGGCCGGCCCAGCGACTCACGCTTCGGCGCGGCGCCGCCGGACGAGGCGGTACGAGAGCTCCCCGTCGGTCAGCTCGTCGAGCGCGACGGTGGTGAGCTTCTCGCCTTCCGCGGCCTCGGGGGCGCGGGGCAGTTCGTTGACGTAGCGGGCGAACTTGGCGGCGACCAGCACGCCGAGGTACTTGTTGCCCGCCTGCTTTGCGACATCGGTCGGGGTGTAGATCTTCATCCATTCACTCCTTGAGGGCTGCCCGCGGGGCCGAACTGCCGGGCGGCGAGCATGATCTCCCGGCGCAAGTCATCGAGATGCCGGGAAAGCTCCGGCTGGCGGCGCACCCGACGGGACTCCGCGTCGAGCACGGCGGCAACCTGTTCCACCGCCAGCACCAGGTCGTCGTTCACGACGGTGTAATCGTACTCCGCGGCGAACGCCACCTCTTCCGCGGCCTTCTCCAGCCGGCGCCCCAGGGCCGCCTCGCCCTCGGTCGCGCGGCGCCGCAGCCGGCCGATCAACACGTCGGCCGAGGGCGGCAGGATGAATACGTGCACCGAGTTGGGGAAGCGCTCGCGCAGCTGGCGAGCGCCGGCCACCTCGATGTCGAGCCCCGCGTGCCGCCCGCTGGCGATGATCCCCTCGACCTCGGCGCGCAGAGTGCCGTAGCGGTTCCCCGCGTATTCCGCCCACTCGAGGAACTCGCCCGCTTCCACCCGCCGGGTGAATTCCTCGGCCGAAAGAAAGTGGTACGCCACTCCGTCCGTTTCACCGGGCCGAGCCGGCCGGGTCGTGGCCGATACCGAATAGGCCAGGTCGTCGCGCGCCT
>JBOHSQ010000089.1:0-5233 GCA_050733295.1 Gemmatimonadales bacterium | reverse complement strand
GGTCATCAGCACGGATTCCGTCACGGCGCCGACCGGCGCGCCGGCGTCGATGACCGGCAGCTGGCTCACCTCCCACGTCGCCATGAGGGTGAGGGCCTGCCGGACGGCGGTGGCGGGCGCCACGCTCACCAGTTCGGGTGCGCGGGGCTGGCGCCGCGCCAGCAGGTCGGCGACGATCGGGCGCGGCGCCTCGAGCAGCTGGTTCTCCCGCATCCACTCGTCGTTGAACTGCTTCGACAGGTAGCGCTCGCCGGTATCGGACAGGATGGTCACGATGCACGCCGCCGGGTCGTCGACCTCTCGCGCGACCTGGAGCGCCACCGCCACGTTGAGGCCCGCCGAGCCCCCGACGAGCATGCCTTCCTCCCGGGCGATCCGCCGCGCCATCGTCAGCGATTCGCCGTCGCTCACGGTGCGGAATTCGTCCACCACATCGAACCAGAGCGTGGTCGGGATCTTGTCCCCGCCGATGCCTTCCACCTTGTAGGGCGCGCCCTGGCCCATCGACCCGGTGGCCGAGTACCCCGCGTAGAGCGAGCCCACCGGGTCACCGGCAATCACCCGGATGCGCGGGTTCTGCTCCTTGAGGTACCGGCCGGCCCCACTCACCGTCCCGCCGGTACCCGCCGCGGCCACGAGGTGCGTGATCCGGCCCTCGGTCTGGGTCCAGATCTCCGGGCCGGTCGTGGCGTAGTGGGCCGCAGGGTTGGCGTCATTGTAGAACTGGTTGGCGAGGATCGCGCCCGGGGTATCGTGCGCGATCTGCTTCGCCTTCATCACGTAGTTCTCGGGGTGGTCGGGCGGCACGGCGGTGGGCGTGATCACGACGTCGGCGCCGTACGCCTTGAGGAGCCGGACCTTCTCCTGCGACATCTTGTCCGGCATGGTGAACACGCAGCGGTAGCCCTTGAGCGTCGCGGCCATCGCCAGGCCCACGCCGGTGTTGCCCGAGGTGCCCTCGACGATGGTCCCGCCGGGACGCAGCTCGCCCGCTCGCTCCGCCGCCTCGATGATCGCCAGCCCGATCCGGTCCTTCACCGAGCCGCCGGGGTTGGCGTACTCCGCCTTGCCGAACACCGGCGTGCGGACGCCCGCGGCCACCCGGGTGAGCCGGATGAGGGGCGTCCACCCGATGGTCTGGAGCACGTTGTCGTAGGGACGCGCGTGCGGATGGGTCACGGGGTGACCTGGCCGCCGGCGGGCACGGAGTCGCGGTTGCGGCGGAAATCGAACGGCTGCAGGAACGGCGAAGCGGCCGGCTTGCCATCGCGGAGCGCCGGCGCGAACCGGAGCCGCGGCACCGCCGCGAGCGCCGCGCTGTCGAGGCCGGGAACGCCGCTCGACTCCTGCACCGTGGTCGATTCGCTCACGACCACGCCCGCACTGTCGAGGAAGAGGCGGAGCACCACCCGGCCCTCGATACCCTGCGCGTAGAGCGCCGGCGGATACTCCACTGGCGGCACGGCGTCGAGTGCGACCGGCGGCTGGTCGCGAGGCGAGCCGCCTCCGACGGAGGCGCCTCCTTGACGCCGTTCACCACAGGCCGCGACGAGGCAGGTCATGAAGACGAATGCCGCGAAGGTGCGCACGATCGGATCCGGGGTGCGGGTTCGGGTCCGACAAACATAGGCGCCACCTGCTGTGGCCGGCCAGCGACATTGCAATCTCCCGGTCCCGGACTCATGCAGGTCTCCGCGCCGGCCTCGAGGCGCACGCCCAACATCCTGTGGGACAATAAGTTGGCCGGAGTCGGGGCCAGGGCCGGGGGTGGTTCGAGTCCTGCATCGCTGGCTTGCTCCCTCGAGCCTTCAGGGACCAATGTCCACCAGGACGCGCAGGCTGCTGCACCCGATTAATCAGACCAGCCAGCTGATCAAGGCCACCGTCGGCGTCGGCGCGGCCCTCGCCACGATCCTCGGCTCGGCGCACTCGTGCGGACTCCTGGGCAGCCAGAGCGTCGGACTCGGCATGCCCGCCCGCGCCGTGGCATGGGTGGGCATCACGCCGGCGTCCGACACCGCGGAGTCGCTGGGCGACTCGCTCCGATTCGTGGCGACACTCACCGACCAGCACGGCGCGGCGATCCACGGGGTGGCAGTGCGCTGGAGCGTCGCCGACTCGAGCATCGTGACCGTGGACAGCGCCGGGTTCGTCGTCGCGCGCCGCCCGGGCGTCACCCGGGTGCAGGTGACCGCCGGCGAGCGCACAGCCATCGCGCGGGTGGAGGTGCGCCAGCGGCCCGTGGCCCTCGTGCTCGGCCCCGATAGCGTCATCCGGGTGCCGGAAGGCGCGACGGTGAAGGTCCCGCTCCATGCGCTCGACGGGCGTGCGCGCGAGATCACGGCGTTCAGCGCGGACTGGCGGTCGCCGGACACCGTACTTGCGATGGTCGATGCCGCCGGAGTCGTGACCGGCCGGACCGAGGGCCGGGTCATGATCTCGGTTTCCGTCGGCGAGGTGCGTGACAGCATCCCGGTCGAAGTGCTGCCGGTGCCGGGCCGCGTGCTGGTGGTGTCCGGCGACGGCCAGCAGGCGCCCGTCGGGGCTCGTGTCGCCGACCCCTTGGTGGTGAAGGTCGAATCACGGAGCGGACGCCCGATGGCGGGCATCACCGTGCGATTCAGCGCGGACCAGGGCTCGGGTGGAGCGAAGCCGGATTCAGCCGTCACCGGCGCGGGCGGGCTGGCCCGGACGGAGTGGGTGCTGGGCGACCGTCCCGGAATCCGGCAGCTCCGCGCAGCGGTGGCCGGCGTGGACAGCGCCGCGAGCGTCTCCGCCGAAGCCGACCCCGTGGCCGCGGACACGCGGATCTCCCAGGTCGCGGTGCCGCCGGACGCCGCGGTCGGCGCCATGATCACGGTCGCCGCCCGGCTCACGGACACGCTGGGCCGGGTACTGCCGGGTGTGCCGGTGCGGTGGAGCACGCCCGACGGCGGGAGCATTGCGGGCCTCGCCGCGAGGACCGACTCGATGGGCGAGGCGCGCGCCGAGTGGCGGCTGGGGAAGAAGGCGGGGGCGCAGCGGGCCCAGGTTCGAGCCGGCAGTGCGCGCGGCGTACCCCCGTTCACGCTCGTGGCTGCGGCCTTCCCCGCGGCTCCAGCCAGGTCGGCGTTCCTGTCCAGGCCTCCGTTCGCCGGCACCGTCGGCGCTGCGCTCAAGAAACCCTTGGTGGTGCAGGTGACCGATTCGCTCGGCAACCCGATCCCTGGAGTCCCGGTCGAGGTGGCGCCGAGGGCCGGCTCGGTCGCGTCGGCCACGACAGAGACCGACTCGACCGGGCGCGTCTCCATCGTGTGGACCCTGGGTGAGAAGGCGGGGGAGCAGAAGCTGGCGGTGATCGCCGGGGAGCTCACCCCGATCGAGACCACGGCCCGAGCATCCGCGCGCGGGCCCGAAAACCTCGCGTTCCTCGAGCCGCCGGGCACCGGCCGCGCCGGCCGGAGCTTCGGGAAGATCCGCGTGCGGGTGAGCGACGCCTATGGCAACCCGCTCGCGAAGCAGCTGGTGGTCTTCTCGGTGGCGGCGGGTGCGGTGAGTCCCGCGAGGGTGATGACGGCCGCGGACGGGACTGCGACGGTGCGGTGGACGCTCGGGGGGAAGGCAGGCCCGCAGGTGCTCCGCGCGACGGTCTCGCGCACGAAGGTGGGACAGCGGCTCGAGGTGCAGGCGACCCGCTAGCGCTCTCCCGCGCTCCGCTTGAGCTGGGCCAGCCGGTTGAGCGCCTCGAGCGGCGTCATGGTATCGACGTCGATGTCCCGCAGCTCCACGAGCGCTGGATGCGGTGGGGCGGTCGGCGCGAGCGGCAGCCCCAGCTGCGCGGGATCGGCCGGCGGGGGAGGGCCGCCGGGAGCCACCCGGTGCGTGCCTTCCAGGGTGCCGAGGATGTCCTCCGCCCGGTGCACCACGCTCGCGGGCAGCCCGGCCAGCGCCGCGACGTGGACCCCGTAGGAACGGTCCGTTCCGCCCGCCTCGAGGCGATGGAGGAATACCACCGTGCCACCGGCTTCGCGCACCACGACATTGAGGTTGCGAGCGTGGGCGAGCCCCTCGGGCAGCTGCATCAGCTCGTGGTAGTGGGTCGCGAACATCGTCTTGCACCCGACCCGGTCGTGCAGGTGCTCGGCCACCGCCCATGCGATCGCCACGCCGTCGTAGGTCGAGGTGCCCCGCCCGATCTCGTCCAGCAGTACCACCGAGCGCGCAGTCGCGTCGTGAAGTATCGCGCTGGTCTCGCTCATCTCCACCATGAACGTGGACTGGCCCCGCGCCAGGTTGTCGCTCGCGCCCACGCGGGTGAACAGCCGGTCGGCGGCGCCGATGCGGGCGCGTGACGCCGGCACGAAGCTCCCCAGCTGGGCCAGCACCACGATCAGGCCGATCTGGCGCAGGATGGTGGACTTGCCCGCCATGTTCGGGCCGGTCACCAGGAGCATCCGCTCGGAGGGGCTGAACCGCACGTCGTTGGGGATGAACCGCTCGCGCGGCATCAGCCGCTCGATCACCGGATGGCGGCAGGCGTCGAGCTCCAGCTCGAAGCCCTCGTCCACCTCGGGGCGCACATAGCGGCCCTCGACCGCGCGCTCGGCGAACCCTGCCCACACGTCGAGCTCCGCGAGGCCGCGGGCCGTGCCCTGCACCCGGCCGATGGCGGCGCCCACCAGGTCGCGGAGCCCCCCGAACAGCTCCGCCTCGCGCTCGGCCATCCGTTCTTCCGCGTGCAGGACCTTCTCCTCGTACTCCTTGAGCTCGGGCGTGACGTAGCGCTCCGCGCTCGCCAACGTCTGGCGCCGTTCGTAGTCGGGCGGCACCCGTGCGGCGTGGGTGTGGGTGACTTCGAGGTAGTAGCCGAAGACCTTGTTGAACCCGACCTTGAGCGAGGAGATCCCGGTGCGGGTGCGCTCCCGCTCCTGCAGCGCGGCGATGTACGCCTTCCCACCGTCACGGAGTCCCCGCATCTGGTCCAGCGTCGCGTCGCAGCCCGCGCGGATGACCCCGCCGTCGCCCAGTGACGCGGGGAGCCGGTCGGCAAGTGAACGGGCCAGTTCGGCGTGGAGGTCCGCCAAGGGGTCGAAGCGATCCACCAGCGACTCGAGCTGGGCGCTCCGTTCCCGCGCGGCCAGCGCACGGAGCGCCTCGAGCACGTCGGGCAGGCGTCCGAAGGAATCGCGCAGCGCACCCATCTCGCGTGGGGTTGCGCGGCCGGCCGCGGCGCGGCCGCCGAGCCGCTCGAGGT
>JBOHSQ010000088.1:0-8074 GCA_050733295.1 Gemmatimonadales bacterium | reverse complement strand
AGGGCCTCGCGCCTGGCGCCTGGGTGGTCTCCGCCGGCTGCGCCAGCATGGGCGTGATCGACTCGGTGCGCGTCGTGCTGAAGCCCGGCGCGCAGATCACGGATGCGGGCCTGGAGGCGTCGCCGTGTGGACCGCCGACTCCCACACCGTCCGCGGACGGCTGCCGAGCTGGGCCATCACCCGGCCGATCGGCACCCTGATGCTCACGGCGGTCGTGGTCGTGCTCGGCCTCACCTTCGTCGACCGGCTCCCCATCGATCTCCTGCCCCGGATCGTCTACCCCCAGATCCGCGTCAACGTCGAGAATCCCGGCGTGGAGCCCGGCGTGCTCGAGGAGACCATCGCCAAGCCGCTCGAGGCCTCGCTCGCCACCACCGAGGACCTCATCCGGCTGGAGACCGAGATCCAGGAGGGCCGGGTCGGGCTCAACCTGCACTTCCGCTACGGCACCGACATCGACTTCGCCCTGCAGGACGCCTCCACCCAGCTCGATCGCGCCCGGTCCCAGCTTCCCGAGGAGGCCGAGCCACCGCGGATCTGGAAATCCGACCCGTCGCAGATCCCGGTCTACGAGGTGGCCTTCTCCTCGCCCGAGGGCGACCTCGTCGCCCTCCGCACCTGGGTCGAGGACCGGCTCCGCCCGCAGCTCCTCACGGTCGAGGGCGTGGCCTCCGTGGATGTGTCCGGCGGCCTGGTGCGCGAGATCCAGGTCCAGCTCGACCAGGAGCGGCTGCAATCCTACGGCATCGCGGTCTCGGAAGTGATCGAAGCGCTCAGGGCCGCGAACCAGGACGTCGCCGCGGGGCGGGTGGCGTCGGCCGAGCGCGAGCTGGTCGGCAAGACGGCGGGGAAGTTCGCCAGCGTCGCCGACGTGCGCGCGGTGCTGCTCGACGTGGGCGGGGGCCGGCGGGTGCCCCTCGGCGAGGTTGCCACCGTGCTCGACACCCATCGGGAGCAGCGGCTCTGGGCCCGCCTCGACGGCGTGCCGGCGGTGAAGGTCTCGATCCGGAAGCAGCCCGACGCCAACACCGTCGCCATCGCGGACGCGGTGGACGCCAGGCTCACCAGCCTCGCCTCCACCGGGTTCATCCCGCGGGAGCTGTCCTACGAGGTCATCCAGAACCAGTCCACCTTCATCCGGAGTTCGCTCGGCTCGGTGCGCGACGCCGCGCTCATCGGCGCCACCCTCGCGATGCTGGTGGTCCTGCTCTTCCTGGGGTCGCTCCGGAAGACGGTCATCATCGGGCTCTCCATTCCGCTCGCGATCCTGTCCACCTTCGTGCTGATGGGGCTCGGCGGCCTCACGCTCAACATCATGTCGCTCGGCGGACTGGCCCTCGGCGTCGGGGTCCTGCTCGACAACGCGATCGTGATGCTGGAAAACATCTTCCGGAAGCGCGACGAGGGCATTGCCGACCCGGTGGCGGCGGCGCACGCCGGCGCGGCGGAGGTGACCAGCGCGGTCACCGCGTCCACCACCACCAACCTCGCGGCAGTGCTTCCCTTCCTGCTGGTCAGCGGACTCGCCTCGCTGCTCTTCAGCGAGCTCATCCTCACCATTTCGTTCGCCATCCTGGCCTCGCTGCCGATCGCGCTGACGCTGGTCCCGATGCTCTCGGCCCAGCTCGCCAAGGTCCGCTTCACCAGCGGCCTCGACCGCTCGCCCCCGGTGCGGCTCGTGGATCGCGGCCTGAGCTCGGTCCGGCGGACCTACCGCCGCGCCGCCACCGCCAGCCTCCGGCGGCCGGCCCTGGTCCTCGGCGCCGCCCTCGCCGCCTTCCTCGGCTCGATGTGGCTCACCCGCAACCTGGGCAGCGAGTTCCTGCCCCAGGTGGACGACGGCGGGGTGGGCATCCGCGTGAACCTGCCCCCCGGCAGCACGCCGGAGCAGACCAATGCGCTGGCCCACGAGGTCGAGGCGATGATCGGCGGGATGCCGTACGTCAACAGCGTCTTCACCACCGCGGGCGGGTTCCTCTTCGGCGGCACCACCGCCGCCCGGTCGGGGCGCGGGTCGATCGACGTGATCCTGGCCTCGCCCTCCGAGCGCGACATGAGCGCCGAGGCGTGGGTGGAGCAGCTGCAGCAGCGCATCGACGAGCGCGGCTTCGCCGGCGCCGAGGTGTTCGTGCGCCCGCCCCGGATCCGGGGGCTCCGGACCTCCATCTCCGGCACCGACGTGGACGTGCACGTCATCGGCGACGACCTCGACGAGCTGGCCCGCATCGGCGAGGTGGTGCGCGCGCGGATCGAGGGGATCCCCGGCCTCGACAACGTGGAGGCCTCGACCGAGGACCCCAGCCCCCAGCTCACCGTCCGTCTCGACCGCGACCGCGCCGGCTACCTCGGGCTCGACGTGGCCCAGGTGGGCCAGACCCTCCGCACCGCGCTCGACGGCACCGTGGCCACCCGTTACACCGAAGGGAACCGGGAGTACGACATCCGCGTCATGCTCCCGCGCACCCGCTTCACCAGTCCCGAGGACCTGTCCGCGGTAGCGCTCTTCCCCGGCCGGGCAGGGCGAGCCCCGATCCACCTTCGTGACGTAGCCGAGGTGGCGTCGACCCTCGGCCCGGGCGAGATCCGGCGCGAGAACCAGAACCGGCTCATCCGGCTGAGCGGCGACGTCAACACCGAGACCGCCACGATCGGCGAGGTGGCCGACTCGATCCGTGCCCGCGTCGCCGGGCTCGAGCTGCCCGACGGCTATGCCCTGGCGCTCGGCGGCGAGGAGCAGGCCATCCGGGAGAACAACCGCCAGCTCCTCAAGGTGACCCTGCTCGCCGTCTTCCTCGTCTTCGTGGTGCTCGCACTCCAGTACGAGAGCCTCATCAACCCGTTCGTCATCCTCGTGGCCATCCCGTTCTCGCTCATCGGGGTTGGCGTGGCGCTCTGGATCACCGGCACGCCGCTCAGCGCGCCTGTGCTGCTCGGCGTCATCCTCCTCGCCGGCATCGTGGTGAACAACTCGATCCTGCTGGTGGAGTACGTCGAGGAATACCGGAAGGAACGAGGGTCGCCGATGGAGGAGGCCGCCGTGGAGGCCGGCGCGGTTCGGCTCCGGCCGATCCTGATGACCACGCTCACCACCGTCTTCGGCACGTTGCCCCTCGCCCTCGGTCTCGGCCAGGGCTCGGAGCTGATGCAGCCGCTCGCCATCGCCGTAGTGGGCGGGCAGACCGTCTCCACCCTCCTCACCCTGTTCGTCGTGCCCAGCGCCTACGTGCTGGCACAGCGTGGCGGGAACCGGCTCAAGGGCTGGCTCACCGGGCGGGCCCCGGCCGGACCCGGTACGCGCCCGATCGCGGTGGGCGCCCCGCCGGCGGAGCCCGCCGCACGGTCCGTGGTCGTGCCCACTCCTGGAGAGTCCTCATGAGCGCCCCGGCCCCGAACCCCACCCTCGGCCTCGCGGTGCTACGCGTGGTCACCGGGATCACCATTATCGCGCACGGATGGATGAAGGTCTTCGGGATGGGATTCGCCGGGACGGCCGAGGCGTTCGGCCGCATGGGTGCCCCGCTGCCCGGGATCACCGGGCCGCTGGTGGCCGTGCTCGAGTTGGTCGGGGGGATGGCGCTGGTGCTGGGAATCTTCACCCGGCCCCTGGCCCTGCTCTTCGCGGCCGACATGCTCGGCGCAATCCTGATCGTCAAGATCAAGGGCGGGTTCTACGCGCCGGAGGGGGTCGAGCTCGAGCTGCTGCTGCTGGCGGCCTCGGTGGCGCTCGCGCTGGCAGGCGGCGGCGCCCCCTCGGTAGACGCCGCCCGCGCTCGCCCCGAAATCGCCTAGCCGCCGACCGCGCGCACCACGTCGGCGTTCGAGCGCCCCCGACGGAACTCGCCGAGGAGCGTCTGCATCGCGTCGGCCGGCGACATTCCCGACACCCGCCGACGCAGCTCGTGCGAGGCGGCCAGCTCGGCCGGATCGAGAAGCAGCTCCTCTCGCCGTGTCGTGCTGCCGGAGAGGTCGATCGCCGGGAAGATCCGCCGCTCCGCCAGCTCCCGGCTCAGGGTCAGCTCGCTGTTCCCTGTCCCCTTGAACTCCTCGAAGATCACCTGGTCCATCTTGCTGCCTGTGTCCACCAGCGCCGTGGCCACGATGGTGAGCGAACCGGTGCCCTGCGCCGGGTCCACCGTGCGAGCACTCCCCAGGAACCGCTTCGGTCTCTCCAGCGACTGCGCATCGAGCCCGCCCGAGAGCGTCCGCCCCGTCCCGCGCTCCACTGCGTTGTAGGCCCGCGCCAGCCGGGTGAGCGAGTCGACGATCAGCACCACGTCCTCGCCCAGCTCCACCCGCCGTCTGGCCCGCTCGAGTACCAGCTCCGCGAGGGCCACGTGCCGGGCGGCCGGATGATCGAAGGTGGAAGCGACTACCTCCCCGTATCCGGCCATTTCCATTTCGGCCACCTCTTCCGGCCGCTCGTCCACCAGGAGGATCCAGAGCGCGGACGCGGGATGGTTGCGACCCACGCCCTCGATGATCCGCTGAAGCACCGTGGTCTTCCCCGCCTTGGCCGGAGCCACGATGAGCGCGCGCTGGCCCTTCCCGAAGGGACAGAGGAGGTCGATCACGCGGGCGGTCGGGTCCGGCTGGCCGCGCGGACCGGGATCGGACTCGAGCCGGAGCCGCTCGCGGGGGTGCACCGCGCCGAGGCTGGTGAATGCCGGCCGGTCCCGGAGCGCATCCGGCGGCCGCCCGTTCACCGTGACGACACGGTCGAGAGTGTTGGGACCTCCCCGCCCGCCGGGGCGAGGTTCGCCCTCGATCTCGTCGCCAGGGCGGAGCCCGAGGCGACGGATGAGGTCGCCCCCAACCCGGACGTCGGCTGGGGTCGGGGTGTAACTCGCTACCTGCCGGCGGAGAAAGCCTCCATCGCGGCCGGCGAGGTCGAGGATCCCGGAAATCACCTGGTGCAGTAGCGGGAGTAGGTTGGGATGCAGGAAGATAGTAACGTCCGTAAGCGCCGTCGTAAAATCCTCCCATTCCACCCTTCCCGGACCATGACGCCCCTGGTAGTCATCGTGGGATATATTGGGCCGGTCGAACCACCCCGAAAGAGAATTGCGCCCCATGCGGACCAGCATTGCCCTTGCCACCCTGTCCGTCCCGCCCGTCCTGTAGGAGAGCCCCCCATGGTCCAGAGCAAGTCCCCCACCGTCGCCGGCTACCTCGCGGAGCAGACCCCGGAGCGGCGGGCCGAAATGGAGAAGGTGCTGCGCGTGCTGCGGAAGCACATGCCGAAGGGCTACCGCGAGGGCATGGGATACGGGATGATGGGGTGGGAGGTGCCGCTCGACCGCTATCCCGACACCTACAATGGCCAGCCGCTCGCCTACGCCGGCCTGGCGTCCCAGAAGCACTACATGTCGCTGTACCTGATGGGGGCCTACATCGACCCGGTCGAGACCCGGAAACTCAAGGACGCGTTCAAGGCGGCCGGACTCAAGCTCGACATGGGCAAGTCGTGCATCCGGTTCCGGCGCGCCGAGGACCTGCCGTTGGAGGCGATCGGCGGACTCATCTCGGAGTGGCCGCTCGAGCAGTACATCGAGGCTTACGAGGCCGCGCGGGGGCCGGCGGCGAAGGCGCGAGGCGCGAGGTCGTCGAAACCGGCGCGCAAGTCTGCGGGGAAGGCGAAGGCCGGCACGTCGCGGCGGACGTAACCCTTCGCCACCAGCGACGGTGCGCCCCCGGCCCGCAGCTGCGGCCCGGGGGCGCTGCGCGTCAGTAGCTCGTGGCCGGCAGCTTGTCGAGCAACTGTTGCGCCGCCTGGCGGTGCGCCTCGAAGGCGGGCGCAACCTTGACCACCAGTGCGCGCAGCTCGGCATTGTCAATCGCGGGGAGCAGCGTCGTCTTCACCGCGTCGATGACGGCGGCATGGAACGCCACCTCGTGCTCCAGGAATGCCCGGTCGAAGGCGAGCCCCGACTTTCCGCGCAGCGATGTCATCGCCTTGGCGTGGGCATCGGCGGCCGACCTGTCGGCCGGCGGCGTGGGCGTCACCTTGAGCTTCGCGGCGAGGTCGCGGCCCTGCTGCCGGACGACCTGGTGATCGCGGGCGAGCATCTTGCCGAACTCGCGCACCGAGGGCGTCTGGGCCCGCTCGGCCGCCAGCGCCCCCGTCTCCATGTCCACGGTGTTCGCGGCGTCGAAGATGGCGATGATGGTGGGATCGTCGGGTCCCTGCGCCTGGGCGGCCGCGGGCCGCACTTGCGAGAGCCCGATCATGGCCGCCAACGAGGCGGCGAGGGTGAGTGCGAATCTGTGCATGATGGCAACTCCTCCGGATGTTGAGGTCGGTCTGGCTCAGGACAAGTTACCGTATATACTACAATTTCGCAACTTCTAATTGCTGATATTTGCTAAACCAGTGCCCCTGCAATACTTTCCCCCCATGGGCAGCACCCGTCAGGAGCTCATCGAGCTGATCCGGAGGGGCACGGACACGGCGGAGGCCTTGGCCGTGGCTCTCGGGGTCACCCCGAGCGCCGTGCGGGCCCAGTTGGGCGCCCTGGAGCGCGACGGCGTGCTCGAGCGAAGGGGGGTGCGGCGCTTGGCCCGCGCGGGCAAGCCCGCGATGGTCTACGCGGTCACCACTGCGGCCGAGGCGGGGCGGTCGCGCGCCTACGCTCCGGTCCTGGCGAGTCTCGTTGCTGCGCTCGGCGACTCCCTTTCCGAATCGGAGATGCGACGTTCGCTGGCCGACGCCGGCCGGAGGGTCGCGTCCAGATTCCCGGTCGCGGACGGCGACCTCGAGGCGAGGGTCCGCGCCGCAGCCGCGGTCCTCGACCATCTGGGCGGTGCCACCAGGGTTGCGCTCGCTGGTGACGGGAAGGACTTCGAGATCCGGAGCGCCGGCTGTCCCCTGGCAGAGGCGGTGGCGGCGCGTCCCGAGGTCTGCGAAGCGGTGAGAAGCCTTGTCGCGGGACTCACGGGCGCTGAGGTGAGCGAATGCTGTGATCGCGGGGGCCGGCCCGCGTGCACCTTTCTCGTGCGCCATCCCGGGGGGACGTCGCTGCGGCCCTGACGCCCCCGGATCTCTCCCGCGCCAGATCAGGGTCAGGAACACCCGCACCACGCGCGGGTCGAAGATCGTCCCCGCGCCCGCCCGCAGGTAGGACACTACCTCCGGATGGGGCAGGCCCGCCCGGTAGGGCCGGTCGGAGGTCAGCGCCTCCCAGTGGTCCACCACGCTGAAGATCCGGGCCGCGAGCGGGATCTCCTCGCCCGCGAGGCCCTCGGGATATCCGGTGCCGTCCCAGCGCTCATGGTGCGAGTACGGGATGCTGAGCGACGGCTCGAGGAACGGAATGCCCTGCAGGAGCTCGCGCGCCAGCCGCTCGCTCATCTCTGCCACCCGCCGGCTGTGTCCCTCGGTGGACTCGTCCCGGTACTCCACCACCCGCGCCCATCCCTCGAGCGTCATGTCGTACGCCTGCCGAAGCTCCTGCTCCGACCGGCGGATCTGCGCCAGGTGCCGGTCGGCATTGTCGAGCACCACATAGATCACCGTCGTCCCGCCCGCGAGCAGGAGCCCGATCGTCACGATGTTCGCGACGCTCCAGACCCGGTTGGTCGGAACGTCGGCGCTGGGCAGGAAGGCGGACAGGTGGGCGGAGGCCACCGCGGCCACGGCCAGCAGGGTGACGGCGAACATCACCGGCGCCGCCTCCTTGCCGAACAGCAGGACCCCGCACAGGACGATGAGGGGCAGGCTCAGGACGCCCGGGTCCCGCAGGCCATTCTGGTCCACCAGGATCGCCGTGGCCGCCACCAGCACCGTGACGGTGAAGAACGAGCTGGCGGCGATGTAGGCCCCGCGCGCGTCGAGCAGGAGGCCCACTGCCGAGGCCACGATCACGGCGACCAGCGCGACAGGCGTGACCGGGTCGCGGTAGAAGATCAGGTTGAGCGCCAGCACCCCCGCCGTGACGCCGATCGCCGTGCGGAGCAGGACGCGAAGCGTGCGCCGGTGCAGCTCGCGCTCGTATCGCGTCCAGGTGGAGGGGGTGGAGAACACGGGGCACCTCCGGTCGGCTCGCCCAGCGAAACGATGCCGCGTGCAGGTGGAGGG
>JBOHSQ010000087.1:0-3957 GCA_050733295.1 Gemmatimonadales bacterium | reverse complement strand
GTGGTGATTCCGTGGCAGGCGAGGCACCGATCGGGGCTGGCCCGCACCACGTGCATCCACTCCGTCCGGGGCTCGAGGTGACAGTCCGCGCAGACGAGCACCGAGTCACGTCCTGCCTGGCGCAACTGCGCCGGAGCGTGACGGGGGTGGGCGAAGCGAAGGTTGGAGGGGCCGGGCCGGGAGGGCGGAGTCCACTCCACGCGTTCCTGGATCGTCCCGTCATGGCAAGCCGCACAGCCATCGGGAGTGGGCCAGGTGGCCGCGAAGTCGCCCGCGGCGACCCCGGCGTGGCAAGCTTCGCAGGTCGGAAACAGCTTCGCGTGCTTGAGGTGGTCGAAGCCGTCATTCGCGAGCGACGCCGCAAGCCCGCCGGCGGCGATCGCGAGCGCCACCAGTCCACCGACCAGGGCTCGCGCCGGGATCCGGTGGAGTCCGCTCACAGACGGTTCCCCGGGGTAGTCCGCACCGCGGGCGGCAGCTGCCAGCGGTCGGCTCCCGAATTGACGAACCACGCGGCGCGCAGCGTGAGCCGCGTCTGGGTCCAGTCGAGCGCGCCGGCGTCGGGCCGGTCACGGTCCTCGTCGTACCGGGTGAGGCCGACGCCGAGCCGGAGGTCCGGCAACGGGTCCCACGAGGCATCGACGCCGTACCACCAGGCCTCGGCGTCGCTGAAGCGGTATTCGAGCGGACGCGTCAGGTTGCTGATGTACCCGGTGAGGCCGATGCGGTCGTGCGGGCGCCAGGCCGCGCTCGCCGACCATCCCCGACTCGAGGCTCCCGGCCCGAACTCGGCGTGATAGTCGGCATCCAGCGTGATCGCCCCGGTTGCGAGGAACGTGGCCCCCCAGGAGAAGCGCCAGCCTTCGTCCTCGCCGTGGGTGAGCGGTGTTTCCGCTTCGGCATCCTCGTAGGCGTACGCTTCCCCCCGCGCCCGGAGGCGGAGGGACCGGATTGGAGTGACCTGCACCATGCCCCATCCACTGTGCCAGGCCACCGGGCTGAAGGCCGCCCAGATCGTCCAGAGAGGGAAGAACGGGCGATATCGCCTGGCCCCGACCGTGACATCCATGGTCCGGTCCGCGTACCGGAGCGAGGCGTCAGCGCTGCCCCAGACGCCTTCCGCGAGGTTGTAGTCCCCACCCCCCGACAACGTGAGGCGCGCTGCGGGCCGAACCGCCGCCCCGATCGCCACCCGTTCCGCAGTGAGCTTGTCCACCTGCGGGTCGACTTCCCGCTGGTATTCGACCCGCAGGTCAGCCGCCTGCGATCGCCATGATGCGGATCCGCCGGCGGTCACGAGTCGCTCGGCGGGGCGAAACTCACCGAGAGGATTCGCGGACGGGCTGGTCCATGGAACGCTCGAGCCGCGGGCCAGGCTCCACCCGGCAAAGCCACTGACCTCGAGCCCGAGCGAGTTCGCGCGGAAGGTTCCGCGAGCGCCGTCGAAGCCCAGGTAACCGAGTCGTCCGGTGACGATCTGCCGGCCGGCCACCACGGTCGCCGAGCCCCGGGCGTACTCCACGTAACCTTCGAGCAGCTGCAGCGACGGCTCGGTGCCGGCGAAAGAGTCTCCCTCCGAGAGGTCCACGGCTGCCCGCGTGCTCCCGCGCACGCTGAGGCCCTCCACGCCGAGTCCCCACACCGAGAAGTCGGCGGACGTCACCCACGGCGCCGCGTCGACCTCGGGGCCCTGGCGCCAGAAGTAGCACCACGCGCCGGAGCAGCGGACCGCGTAGCCATCGGGCGAGAGCAGGGAGCCGTCGGGCTGGGTGACCACCTCCGAGGCCGGAATGCTGTCGGCCTCTGCCCCGCGGAAGCTCAGGGTCTGCAGACGTGTGTCCAACCTCAGGCGATAACCCTGGGCGAGCACCGGGCCGGCGCCCACCGGCACGGCCCCCGCGACAAGGAAGGCCACCCGCCAGCGATTCATCCCGTCCCGCCGCCCGCTTCGAGTGTCGGCTTCAGGGCCTCGGGGCTCGACTGGAGGTGGCAGATCGCGCACTCGCGACCCGGATAGTGATCGGAGCCGGCTTCGTGACAGGCGAGGCAAAAGGAGCGCGTGGGCACCAAGCGCCCCACCGTGGCCGGGGTGTGGCACTCGGTGCACCCGCGGTGGGCTGCTGGGGGGGCACCGCGGAGGTTCACCGCGGTGTGGGCCGCCATCGTGCTCCCGGACCGGTGGCAGGCGGCGCAGTCCATCGCGGACTCGTGGTGGTCCTCGTGGCAGGCGCTGCACGCCTTGACCCCGGGCGCGGCCGCGAGCGTCACCGGGACATCGTGGCAGGCGACGCAGGTTCGAGCGGCGTGGATCTCGTGGGAGAAGCCGACGGTCCGCGGCCGTGGGGCGCGCTCCTGCACCTGCACCCCGAAGCTTGCCGGCACGGGCGCGGCGCGCTCGGCCGTCTGGTGACACTTGACGCAGTCGGAACGGGCGGGAGCCTGGTGGTGGCAGATCTGGCAGCCCCGGGGGCGCTCGAACCGGACGATCGTGTTGGACCGCACATCGTGGCAGGTAACGCAGGTCAGGGACTTGTGCCGCGCGTGCGAGAAAGTGTCGGCGGGTGCCTGAGCCGGGGCAGAGACGAACACCGCCGGAGGTGGGGTCTCCGGCGGCGTATCACCCTTCCCACGGGGCTGCGGCGGCGGAGCGACCGAACTCTGTTGCAGCGCCCTGGTGGTATCGAAGGCGGGAGTAGGGGGCCGCGGTCGGAGCCGCTGCCACCGCGGTGACCCGGTGGCCCGTCCCCGGACTTCCTGATGGCAGCCCTCGCAGTCACTGGGGTCCACCCCCGCGGCGTGCGCGGAGTGGCAGAGCTCGCATTCCTGCGCCACCCGACGGTGAGCGGCGCCGGTGTGGAACTCGTTGGACCGCCAGGTCACGTGGCAGGCGGCATCGGTACAGCTCTTGAGCGCATCCTTGGGCGCCACCTGGGTGTGCGGGTTGTGGCACATCCCGCACTGCCCGGAGTGCGGGTCGCGCGCGGGGTCGAACCCTACCAGCCGCTGGCGCATGCCGTGACAAGCCAGGCACTGGCCCTGCTCCGGCCGCAGCGAGCCACGGGCCGAGTCGAGGCCGGCGAGCGCCGGTACCTCGCGGGTGAACCGATGGCACGCCAGGCAGTGCATGGCGACGTTGCGGCGCATGGCGCCCAGCCGGATCTCCACCTCGTCGGTGAGGTGGCAGCCCTTCTGGGAACAGGTGGAATCGGCCGGGACAAAGGCGTGGGCGGATTGGGCATGGCAGGTGAGGCACTCCGCCCCACGCACCAGCAAGGCCGACGCCGAGTCGGACTCGAGGTGGATCCTGTGCCCGGCGGTGGTGGCGATGGCCTGCCACGACTCCTTCGCCGCCCCCTGCTTGTGGCACTGCTCGCAGATCTCCCGGGGGACCGCGCCATGGCGTGGCCCTTCCTTCGCCTTCCCCTCGGCCACGTGCTGGTACCGCACCCCTGACATCCAGAGCACCATCTTCGTCGCTTCGCCGAAGAGGTGAAACGTGTGGCAGGTGTGGCAATTGATGGTGTCGTGCTTACCACGGAGGGCGGAGAGGATCGTGTAGTCGCCGGTGTCGGCCACCTCCACCACCTGGCCGGAGGGGACGAAGATGTGGCACCCGGTGCAGAACCGGGAATCGTTCATCGTGTAGTCGTAGCCCTTCGCGCCCACCACCGCCACGGCCAGGAGGGCCACCACCGCCACGCCGGCCACGCCGGCCTTCATGCCGCCCGGCCAGCTCCTCACCCATTCCCACGCCTGCCTCCTGCGAGGCCAGGCCCAGCGCAACAGCAGGCCGGCCAGCACCACGGCGATCACGACGCCGGTCCACATCAGCCAGGGCGGCTGCTGGAAGAAGAACTGGACCAGTGGCGCCGGCGCGAACCGCTCGGCGAGCACCGTATCGGCGGCGTGGATGCCGGTCGGCAATCGCCCCAGGACGGAGTCCTGAAGCGCGGCGGG
>JBOHSQ010000086.1:0-15472 GCA_050733295.1 Gemmatimonadales bacterium | reverse complement strand
CCCGGCCGGCCCACGGTCCTGGCCGGGCAGGTGGAGCGCGGCACCATCTGCCCCGGGCTCCGGCTCGACCTCCCCAAGGGTCACGGGTTGCCGCACGAGTACCTGACCGTCACCGCGGTGGAGATCTGGCGGCTGTCCGCCGCCGACCCCGAGACCACCGGGCTCGTGCTGGGCGAGGAGGTCGCTCCCGCGGCCCTGGCGGAGATCTTCCCGCCGGGCAGCCGCCTCCGGTTCCGCTGAGGCTGAGACCTGCGTGACGAACCCGACGCCGCCGCCGCCGGTACCGCCCTCGCCGCCGCCCCAGCCGCTGCCGCCCCCGCCCCACCAGATCCCCGCCGTCCTCGAGACGGTGCTGTACTGTGAGGACCTGGCCGCCGCCGAGGCGTTCTACGCGGGCGTGCTCGGCCTCGAGCCGTTCCAGAAGGTGGAGGGCCGCCACGTCTTCTTTCGCGCCGGGCCCGGGGTGTTCCTGGTCTTCAACCCCACGGTCACCGGGCGTGACCGCACCATCGTGAACGGGGCTGCCGTCCCGCTCCACGGGACCCACGGACCCGGCCATGTCGCGTTCCGGGTTCCCGAATCGCAACTGGAGTCATGGCGCCGCAGGCTCGACCGCGCCAGGATCGAGGTCGAGTCCGAAGTGCGCTGGAACAGCGGCGGCCGCTCGATCTACTTCCGCGACCCAGCCGGCAACAGCGTCGAACTCGCTACCGCATCCACCTGGGGCCTTTCCGAAGACTCCCCCTGACAGAGGCAGGTGCCCGATGCAGGCTCGCTCCATCCGTTCGCCGATTCCGCTCGTCTTCCTTGCCGCGGCCTTCGCCGCGGCCCCGGCCGTGGCCCAGGTGCACGACCACGGGCCCGAGCACGGCTTCGACAAGCTCGGCAAGGTGTCCTTCCCGGTGTCCTGCAATCCGGAAGCGCAGAAGCGGTTCGACTACGCGATGACCGTGATCCACTCCTTCTGGTGGGAGCTGGGCGACAACGCCTTCAGCGACGTGCTCGCCGCCGATCCGTCGTGCTCCATGGCCTGGTGGGGCATCGCGCTCAACGCCTGGAACAACCCCTTCGCCGGCGGGCCCGCAGGGCAGGGCCTCGCGCGGGGCGCCGAGGCGGCAGGGAAGGCGGGAGCCGCGGCGGCAACCGCCCGGACGCCGCGGGAGCGGGGCTTCCTGAATGCCGCCGCTGCGCTGTATCGCGACCATGCGACCACCACGAACGCGCAGCGGATGCAGGCCTACGCCGACACGATGGCTCGGCTCTACCGCGATGTCCCCAACGACACCGAGGTCGCGATCTACCGCGCCCTGGCGCTCGTGGCCACGGCACCCCGGACCGACACCACCTTCGCCAACCAGAAGCAGGCCGCGGCCATCCTCAACCCGCTCTATGCGGCGCACCCCGACCACCCCGGGCTCGCGCACTACATCATCCACGCCAACGATTCGCCCCACCTCGCGTCCCTGGGGCTCGAGGCCGCGCGCCGCTACGCCGAGATCGCGCCCTCCGCGCCGCATGCCCAGCACATGCCCTCGCACATCTTCGTGCGGCTGGGCCTTTGGGATGAGACGGTCGGGTCGAACTTGAAGTCGTACGAATCCGGGGTCGCCTACTCCAGGGCCGCGCAGCTGCCCGGCGTCGCCTCGCACGAATTCCACGCGCTCGACTACGCCGTCTACGGATACCTCCAGCGCGGCCAGGACTCGGCGGCGCGTGCCGCGGTCGAGGTGGCGCGCGGCCTGACCTCGGTGCGGGTCTACAACACCCTGGTTGGCGGCTACAACCGCCTGGCGATGGAGGCGCGGATCCCGCTGGAGCGTGGCGACTGGGCGGCCGCGGCGGCGTTCACCGCCGAGGATGCCCCGGACTTTCCCATCGTGGCGGGACTCGCCCACTTCACCCGCGGCATCGGCGCCGCGCGGAGCGGCAACGTCGAGGCGGCGCGGGGTGCGGCCGCGGCCCTCGACTCGATCGGCACGGTGATGGAAGGGAAGAACGAGCCCTACTGGGCCCGCGTCGCGCGGATCAAGGGGAAGATCGTGGCGTCCTGGGCGTCATTCGCCGCCGGCGACACGACCGGAGGGCTGGCGCTCGCGAAGGCCGCCGCCGAGGAGGAGGAGGTCACCGACAAGTCTCCGGTGACCCCGGGCGAGCTGCTGCCCGCGCGCGAGCTCCACGCCGACATGCTGCTCGCCGCCGGGCGCCCCACCGACGCCGTGACGGCGTACCGCGCGACGCTCGCGCGCGAGCCAGGCCGGGCCCGCAGCGTCTACGGCATTGCCCGCGCGATGGAGCTGGCCGGCCAGCGTGACGACGCTCGGCGGCACTACCAGGTCTACCTCAACCTGATGGTGAAGGCGGACGGCACCCGCCCCGAGCTGGCGGAGGCGAAGAAGGCCGTCGGCTAGCCGTTCAGTCGAGCGTCGCCAGCGCGGCCTGCACCAGGCGGTTCCACGCCGCCCGGTCGGGCCGCGCCTCGTTGGTGGTGTTGAAGTTCGCGATGATCGCCTTGCCGGTGGACGGGTCGAGGTAGAGGAACGACTGGTAGCCGCCCTGGCCGCCGGTGTGGCCGACCACCCGCCGGCCGCTCCGCTGCATCAGGAAGAAGGAGAGCCCCACCGACTCTCCGGCCGTGTATCCCTCCGCTGAGCTGAGCACCGGCTGCCACATCTCCTCGAGCGACACCCGCGTGAGCACTCCCTCGTACCGGGCCTTCGCAGCCGCGTCCGCCGGGCGGCCCAGCAGGAAATTGGCGTAGGCGGCCACGTCGTCGATCGGCGCGTTCCAGCCCCCGTTCGGGATCGTGATGCCCGGATCGAACTCGGCGCCCACGTCCTCGGTCGAGTCGGTGCTCGCGCCCCGCGGCCGCGTCACCACGTACCCATGGCCCCGGTCGGCAACCAGGTGATACGGGGTGAACCCGACGTAGCTCCGAGTCATGCCGAGCGGCGTCCAGATGTTCTTCTGGATGTAGACCGCCCAGGGGTCGTGCGACTCCTGCTCGATGACCCGCGCCAGGTAGATGAACCCGGGGTTGGAGTACGAGTACCTGCTGCCGGGCTCGAAGAGGAGCTGCTGGTACGGCATCATCGCCACGAGCTGCGACCAGTCGGTCGGCTCGAACGGCTGCCAGCTCGAGCCGTCGCCGTAGGGCCAGGTACCGTTGCGGAATCCGGCGGTGTGCGAGAGCAGCATCCGGAGCGAGATCTGCCCCATCGTGCCATACGGGTCGTGCACCCGGCGCAGCTCCGGCAGCCAGCGCACGATCGGATCATCCAGACTGAGCTGCTTCCGGTCGCGGAGCTGCATCACGGCGATCGCCGTCTGGGTCTTGGTGATCGACCCCCAGTGGAGGATGGTACGGTCGTCCACCGGCTTCCCCGTGGCGCGGTCCGCCAGCCCGAAGTGCCGCCGCGCCGCGATCCGCCCGTCGCTCACCAGCGCGGCGCTGGCGCCCACCACTCCCTGCGCGCGGGCGTAGGTTTCGAAGGCCTGCACGAACCCGTCCCACGCCGGCCCCGCATTCGGCGCCGGCCGTTGGGCCACCGCACCCTGGGCGCCGAGCATCGCCGCCGCCGCCCCCACCGCCAGTCCCAGCATCGCCCGCATCGGGCCTCCGGAAATCGGACCGGCAGATCTTACCTTGAGGGCGCACGGACCGCCAAGCATCTTGCTGGGGCGGCCGTTTGCAGGTGGCCGCTGTGTGTCCCCGACCCCCTTGGGAGACCCTATGCAGACCAGAACCCTGATGGCGCTCGCCGCCCTTGCCGTCACCGCCTGCGCTCCGCGCGACCAGGCGGGTCGCGACGAGGCCGCACGGGACAGCGGCATGCCCGCGGCAATGCCCGACACCAACGCGCCTGCGCCCGCTGCACAGGCGGCCGCCCCCGAACCGGGCGCGATGCTGGAAAGCACCGAGTGGTCGCTGCTGGAGCTCAACGGCAAGATCGCGATCGGCGCCGACAACCGGCCGCTCACCCTCCTGCTCGACCCCGCCGCCAGGCGCGCCGCGGGATTCGCCGGCTGCAACCGGTATTCCGGTAGTTACGAGCTGTCCGGCAACTCGCTCAAGTTCGGGCCCATGATCATGACGAAGATGGCCTGCAATGAGGCCATGGACACCGAGTCGGCCTACGCGGAGGCACTCGGCAAGGTGACCGGATGGCGCATCACCGGCGGGAACCTGGAGCTGCTCGCGGGGGAGACGGTGGTGGCGAAGTACCGGGCGGCGGCGTGAGCGGTGATATCTTCCTCCCCGTGCCGGCATCCACCCGTCCCGGAGAACCGATGAACCGCAGTGAAACGGTCGAGGAGGCCCGTCAGGCCCTCCGCGACCCTGTCGGCGAGCGCCTCCTTCGCGCCCGCACGATCATCATCAGTGGTGAGATCACCCAGCGGCTGGCCGAGCGGGTCAGCGGCCAGCTGCTGGCGATGGCGTCCGAATCCGACGACTCGATCACCATCTACGTCAACTCGCAGGGTGGCCACGTCGAGGCCGGCGACACCATCCACGACATGGTGAAGTTCATCCGGCCCCGGGTCCGGATGGTCGGCACCGGGTGGGTGGCGAGCGCGGGTGCGCTGATCTTCGTGTCGGTGCCGAAGGAGCGCCGCTTCTGTCTGCCCAACACCCGCTTCCTCCTGCACCAGCCGGCCGGCGGGGCGGGCGGCTCCGCCAGCGACATCGAGATCGAGGCGCGCGAGATCCTCCGGATGCGCGACCGGCTCAACCACATCTTCGCGCGCGAGACCGGCCAGACCCTGGAGCGGATCGTGGAGGACACCCACCGGAACTTCTGGCTCGACGCGCAAGCGGCGGTGAAGTACGGGCTGGTGGGGAAGATCGTCGAGAAGTTCGACGAGCTGCCGGCCAAGGGCTGAGCGTGGCCATCGACCCCCGGGTGGACATCGGCCACGTGCACCTCAAGGTGGCCGACCTCGACCGCGCGCTCGGCTTCTGGCGCGACGTGCTGGGCTTCGAGGTCACCGCGCGGCTCGGCCCCTCGGCGGCCTTCCTGAGCGCCGGCGGCTACCACCACCACATCGGGTTGAATACCTGGGAGAGCCGGAGCGGGGCACCGCCCGCCCCCGGCACCACGGGGCTCTATCACGTCGCCATCCGCTATCCCGACCGCGCCACCCTGGCCGACGCGCTCCGCCGCGTGCTCGACACCGGCATCCGCCTCGATGGCGCGTCTGACCATGGCGTGAGCGAGGCGCTGTATTTGAGGGACCCCGACGGCAACGGCGTCGAACTCTACCGCGATCGCCCGCGGGACCAGTGGCCGCGGAACGCCGACGGCTCCTTCGCCATGACCACCATGCCGCTCGACGTGGAAGCCCTGCTCAAGGAGGCAGCCCCGGCCCTCACCTAGCCCGCCCCCCGTTCACCAAGCTCCATCACCAGCCGCTTCACCCGCGCCAGTATCGCGCTCAACCCCTGCGTCCTGGTGAGCCCCAGGTCTCCCGCGAGCCGCATCCGTTCGAGCAGGTCGTCCGGGATCCGGGCCACGTCCGCGGGATCGGCGCCGGTGAGCACCTTGATGAGCATCGAGAGGAAGCCGCGCACCGTTGGCGACTCGCGGGGCACGTCGGCGTGAAGCGCGAGCCGCCCGTCGGGCAGCTCGACATAGAGGAATACCGGCGTCTGGCACTCGTGCACCCGACCCACCCCCCGGTCGCGCTCCGCGGCCAGGCGCACGGGCAGCTCGGGCAGCCGCCTGGAGTACTCCAGCAGCGTCTGCAGCCGGGTGTCCCGGTCGGCGGCCGCGAAGCGCGCCGTGATGCTGTCGAGCGTGGCCATGATGGTTAAGTTATACCCGTGATCGAACCCGGATCCGCCCAGGCCGCCCGGTCCAACCGGATCATCGCCCTGTCGCTGCTCGCGTCGGCGGTGCTGATGCTGGCGCTGGGCCTCGCGTTCGTCTTTGCACTGGGCAACCCGCTGGTGGGCTGGATCCTGGTCGCGATGGGCGCGGTGGACGCCGGGCTCGCCTGGTTCTTCGCCCGCCGGACCATGAGCTGAGGGCCCGCCCGTCTCCGCCCGTCTTGCCCGTCATGTCCGTCTTATGACTCCCACCCTCCCCCAGACCCTCGGCGCCCTGCTCTCCCGCGACCTCGCCGCCTTCCGCCGGACCATCGCGGCGTTCCCCGACGACCGCGGGCCCTGGACCCCGGTGCCAGGCGTGCCCAACACCGCCGGGACGCTGGCCCTCCACGCGGCCGGCAACCTGCGCCACTTCGTCGGGGCGGCGCTCGGCGGCACCGGCTACGTGCGCGACCGCGCGGCCGAGTTCGCGCGTCGCGACGTGTCCCGCGCCGAGCTGGTGGAAGGGCTCGAGGCGGCGGAGCGGGAAGTGAAGGCCACTCTGGCCGCGCTCGACCCCGCCACGCTCGAGGCCGAGCACCCCATGCCACCCACCGGGCTGCGGGTGACTACCGCCGACTACTTGATCCACCTCGCCACGCACCTGTCGTTCCACCTGGGCCAGGCCGACACCCACCGCCGCGCCGTCACCGGCGATACGGCCAGCGTGAGCCCGGTGAGTGTGCGTGAGCTCGCCTCCGCGCGCGTCTCCGAATCCGTGAAGTCCTGAACTCCGCACTCGAGGTTCCGTTGTCCACCATCCAGACCCCCCGGTTCATCCCCCATGGCGGCGTGGCGCTCGCCCTGGCATTCGGCGTCGCAGCCTGTGCGTCCGCGGGCGCGCCCTCCGAAGGCGCCGGTCCCGGCGGCTCGGCGGGGCCCATGATGGGGCCGCCGCAGTCCGCCACGCCGGTCTACCTCAACCCACCGTCGGTGGTACAGCTCAGGAACTTCTCCTCCGGGGTGAAGGTGGGCCTCACCATCTACGTGGCGGGGCAGGTGTCGATGGACAGCGCCGGCAACGTGGTGGGCGAAGGCGACGTGCGGACCCAGGTGCGCCAGGCGCTCGCCAACGTCGTGGCGGTGGTACGCGCCGGCCGCGGCGTCCCGGGCGACATCGTGAAGCTCACCGTCTACCACGTGACGCCGAGCGACTCGGCGGTGGTGGACGGGCTCCGCAGCGCCGCCGGGGAATGGTTCGCGCCCGGGGAGTTCCCCGCGGTGACGCTGATGGCGGTGGAGCACCTGCCGGTGCCGGGTCTCCTGGTCGCGATCGACGCCATCGCCCAGCTCCGCGGGCTGCTTCCCGACCGGACGAGGGAACGTCCGGGGTGGTGAAGGCATCAGGCGTAACCCCTCCCCCTCGACTATACTCTGCTCCGATGACCCCTCCCGACGTCGCCCTCGCCGGCACCGAGCAACCGATCATCATTCGGGTCCAGCCCGTGGAGGATTCCCGGGCGCCCGAGGGGACCGTCTGCCTCGGCACCTTCATCGGCGATCGCCTGGTGGCCCGGTGCGTGGTGCCGCCCGAGCTCCACCGGACCCTGGAACGCCACGATGTCTTCGGCGAACCGGTCCGGCTGGTTCTCTCCGCTCGCGCGGCGCCCCCCGGCCTCCAGTGTCAGCTCTTCGCCCTGGCCCCTCTCTCACCCGAGGCGCTCCGCGATGCCGCGGATGAGGACGAGGACGAGGAGGAGGCGCCCTGGGCCTCGAGCCTCCCAGGCGCGCGCTTCGAGGCCGCGGTCGAGGGTGTCGCGGCCCGGGACGGCCAAGCGAACGGTGGGGAAGGGGGAGAGAGCGAGCCGGTGGCGGTCATCCCGCTGGGCCAGATCGTTCGCTTCGACCGTGACCGGCGGCACCCCGACAGCCTCTCGCTCGAGGCGGCCGACGTCCTCGGCCGCATCGTGCAGGGGAAGGTCGTCGAGGTGGTGGACAAGGTCCTCGAGGACCTGCTCAACAGCGAGGAAGACTCCTAACCCCCAAACGGAGCACTCCATGCCCGGCACCGAGGCGCCCGCCGCCGCCGTTACCCCCATCCTGGACCGGGGCTACGCCACCCCCGCCGTCCTCGTCTCCACCGACTGGGTTGCGTCCCAGCTCGACGATCCGAAGGTCCGCCTGGTGGAGGCCGACGAGGACCTCCTGCTCTACGACATCGGCCACATCCCCGGGGCAGTGAAGCTCGACTGGGTCAACGACCTCAACGACCCGCTGCTGCGCGACTACGTCGGCCGCGAGCGGATCGAGGAGATCCTCCGCGCCCGGGGCATCAATGACGACACCGTAATCGTCCTCTACGGTGACAAGAACAACTGGTGGGCCACCTACGCTTTCTGGGTCCTGAGCCTGTACGGCCTGACGAACCTGCGCATCATGGACGGCGGGCGGATGCGGTGGGAACAGGAAGGGCGCCCGCTGGTCACCGCGAAGCCGTCCTATTCCCCGGGCAACGTCAAGGCCGGCGAGCGGGACGACGTCCGGATTCGCGCCTTCCGGGAGGACGTCCTCGAGCACCTGATGCGGAAGCGCCCGCTGGTCGACGTGCGGAGCCCGGAGGAATTCCGGGGCGAGCGGATGCACATGCCGGAGTACCCGAACGAGGGCGCCCTCCGGGGCGGCCACATCCCCACCGCCCGAAACGTTCCATGGGCCCGGGCCGTAAATCCGGATACCCACACGTTCCGGCCGGCCTCCGAGCTGAAGGTGCTGTACCAGGGAGAGCAGGGGCTCGAGCCCGGGACGGAAACGATCGTCTATTGCCGCATCGGCGAGCGGTCGTCCCACACGTGGTTCGTGCTCGCCTACCTCCTCGGCTTCGACCGGGTCCGCAACTACGACGGCTCCTGGACGGAGTGGGGCAACATGGTCCGCGCTCCCATCGAGCGCTGAGCTTCCCGAGGCACCGTGTATTCGTCGCCCGTCCCGCCCGTCCTGCCCGTCCTGCCCGTCTGGCAAGTCTTGCGCGTCCTGCCCGTCCTGGGCTTTGCCCTCGCGGCGCTCCCGTCTCCTGCCGCCGGGCAGACTGCCTCGGCGCCGGGCGCGGCCGTCGCGGCTCCCGCACCCACCCGGCGCACCTGGGTCATCGAGGTCGCTCATTCCGAGCTGACCTTCCGGGTGCGCCACCTGGTAAGTCGGGCCAACGGTACCTTCCGGAAGTGGTCCGGGGTGATCAGCGCCGACCCGGGCCGGTGGAACGAGGGCTCGGTCGATGTCACCATCGACGCGGCCACCATCGACACCCGGCACGAGCGGCGCGACAACCACCTGCGCAGTGAGGAGTTCTTCGACGTCGCCAACCACCCCACGATCACCTTCAGGAGCACCTCGGTGGACATCGCGGGGAGCCAGCTCAGGCTCACGGGTGACCTGACGATCCGGGGCATCGCCAGGCCGGTGGTGCTCGAGGGCGAGATCCTGGGTGCGCAGGGGAATCGCGCGGGGTTCTCGGCGACCACGAAGGTCAACCGGCTCGACTACGGCCTTCAATGGAATCGCGCCGTGGAAGGCGGTGGCCTGGTTCTCGGCGACGAGGTGGAGATCTCCCTCGTGGTCGCGGCCGTGCTCACCGACCGCCCGCCTGCCAGCCCGCCTTCCAGCCAGCCCGCCAGCCCATCAGGCGGTTGATGTCGACTCGCCCCTTCTTCTACCGCGAGACCAACGGCATCCGGATCACCGTCCGGCCCCTCTACCTCCCCGACCACTCCCGTCCCGCCCGCTCCGAGTTCGTCTTCGCCTATTTCGTCCGCCTGGAGAACGTGGGCCCGACTTCGGCCCGCCTCTTCTGGCGCCAATGGCAGATCCACGACGACGTGGGCGAGGACACCGAGGTGCAGGGCGAAGGGGTGGTGGGCGAGCAGCCGCTGATCGAGCCCGGCGGGACCCACGAGTACCAGAGCTTCTGCGTACTCCGGGGGCCGAGCGGTTGGATGCAGGGCTCCTACACCTTCGTCCGCCCCGACGGCGACCGCTTCGAGGCCCACGTCCCCCGGTTCGACCTCCAGGTGGCCGAGGTCGAGGGGCCGCACGCATGAGCGCGGTCCGCAGCGTGGTGCGGCCGGCGGAGGCCCGCGACCTCACCTGGGCCCGCGAGCTCCTCACCCAGGCGTCCCTTCCCACGCAGGGGCTGGAGGACCAATTTCCCCGGGCCTACGCAGTGCTGGAGGAGGACGGGAAGTCGGTGGGACTGGCGGGGCTCGAGCGCTACGGCCGGTTCGGCCTGCTCAGGTCGGTGGCAGTGAGCCCCCGGCAGCGCGGATCGGGGGGCGGCTCGGCCCTGGTCTCGGACCGGCTGGCCGCCGCCGGCGCCGACGGCGTCGAGTCGGTGTTCCTTCTGACCACCACCGCGGACCGCTGGTTTCCCCGGTTCGGCTTCCGGCCGGTCGAGCGGGCGTCCCTGCCGCCCGAAATTGCAGCTTCGCCCGAGGCGAGCGTGGCCTGTCCCGACGGTGCCGCGGTGCTCCGGCTCGATTTCGGGCCCGGCTGACCGGAACCCCGTGATCCCGGTCACAGCCGCGGTCGCGCGGTGCGGCGATCTTCCCCGCAACCCCTGATTACGTCCGGCCGAAATCAGTCAATAACCTGAGTGCTGGGAGGATTCGTGAAGGGAACCATTCTCGCTCTCGCCACCCTGCTTGTGCTTCCCGCCGTCGCAACCGCGCAGGAGCCGGCACCGCAGGCCACGGCCCAGGCCACGGCCGCGTCGGTGCTTGACGACTCCGGCGTCCTCGCGATCTTTGACGGAGCCAACCGACGCGACCTCGAGACTTCGATGATCGCCGTTGAGCGCGCCAAGGATTCGAGGGTGCGGCAGCTCGCGACCCGGTTCGTCAACGAGCACATGGCGCTGCGGCGCCAGGGTCAACAGCTCGGCAGCACCCTGCAGCTCTACCCCAAGCGTGAGTTCGACGCTGTGGGGATGGAGAAGCACGGGCAGGCGGTGGCCTCGCTCAAGCAGGTCCCGGCCGAGCAGTTCGACGCGGCGTGGCTGGACCACGAGATCGCGGCGCACGCTGCGACCCTCGAGGCAACCCAGAACACCCTTCTCGCCGCCGTGACCAAGCCGGAAGTGCGCGCTCTACTCGAACAGGCGGCCCCTGCGTTCGAGGCGCACCTTGCCGCCGCCCGTGATCTCAAGGCTTCTCTCGGGGGCACGCCAACGCCCGCTGAGGAGGAGCCGGCCAGCGGAGTAGGCGGCCGGTGAGTTAAACGGCCATTCACCCCCTGGATGGCCGCTCGCGGTCGTCGGCTCCCCGCCGGCGGCCGCGACCTTTTGTGCCCCGCACACCGAGACCCCGAAGCTCGTATTCCCACTCGTAGGCTGCCGACCCCCCGTTCACCGAGACCCCGAACCTCGCCTTCACCTGGGGAGGGCCGCCGACCCCCCGTGCACGTCCCATCTCACCCCCCGGCGATCTGCCCCAGCACCCAGGCCGTCGCCAGCCCCCCGTAGATCCCGAGGATGTAGCCCAGGATGGCGAGCAGGAGCCCCACCGGCGCCATGGACGGGTGGTACGCCGCCGCCACCAGCGGGGCCGAGGCCGCGCCGCCCACGTTGGCCATCGAGCTCACCGCGAAGAAGAAGAGCGGCGCCCGCAGCAGCCGCACCACCAGGAGCAGGATGGTGGCGTGGATGGCCATCCACAGAAGCCCGGTGGCCAGGAAGGCAGGGGCCGAAAGGATCGCGCGGACGTCGGCCTGGGCGCCGATCGCCGCGATCAGGAGGTAGAGCGCGACGTAGCCCATCGAGGAGGCGCCCGTGGTCTCGAGCCGCCGGATCGGCGTGAAGGAGAGGACGAGCCCGGCCGTCACCGCGGCCAGCACGGTCCAGGTGGAGTGGCTGATGATGGTGGGCGACCCGAGGTCAGGCAGCGCCCGGCCCACCGCGATCGACGCGCCGGCGGTGCCCAGGGCCAGGCCGAGCATCAGGAGCAGGTCGCGCGTGCCGGACGGCCGGCGGTCCACCGCGAGCGCCGCAAGGTGCTCCGACGCCTCGTCGAGCGCCTCCCGCCGCGCGCCGGTCTTCCGGTCGAACCGCTCCTGCCACGCGCTCAGGGCGAGCAGCACCGCCATCCACCCGTAAGCCACGACCGTGTCCACCACGATGGCGGGCCCGAGGATCGCGTCGGGCGCATTCACGCTCTCGGCGATCGCGACGAAGTTGGCGCTCCCGCCGATCCAGCTCCCCGAGAGCGCCGCGAGCCCCTTCCACGCGTCCGGCGGGAGCCACGACTGGAACACCGCGAACGACACCGGCCCGCCGACCATGATTCCCAACGTGCCCGCGAGCATCACCACCAACGCGGTGCGCCCCACTTTCGCGATGGCGGGGAGGTCCACCGTCACCATCAGGAGGAAGAGCGCAATCGGCAGCAGCAGGAGCCGCATCAGGTCGTAGGCCGGCGACGCCAGCGGGGTGATGCCGACGGTGGAAGAGATCGTCGGCACGAAGTAGCAGTGCACCATCGGCGGCACGTACCGGAACCAGCCCCGGAAGGCCGGCAACTCGGAGAGCCAGAAGATCAGCGCCACGAGCGTCGCGAGCCAGCAGAAGATCGAGACGGGATCCTGCAGGAGGGCGGTAGGCATCGGAAGAAAGTCGAAGCAGCCGCCCCGCTTGTCAAAACTGCCCGTCCTGCCCGTCTTGCCCGTCTTGCCCGTCCTCCCGCATCTTCCCGTCCCCCTCCACCGAGGCCGTCCTCACCGATGCATCGTTTCGTCCGCCCCGCCTTCGCGACGGTGCTGGCCGCGGCGCTGGGCGCGAGTCCGCTCGCCGCGCAGGCCAGGCCCGTCGTCGTCCGTGGTGCCCGCATCATCCCCATCGCCGGCCCCCCCATCGAGCCCGGCGTCCTGGTGGTGCAGGGCGGGAAGATCGTGGCCGTCGGCGCCGAGGGCGCCGTCTCCGGGCCCGCCGACGCCGAGGTGATCGACGGCACCGGCAAGGTGGTGATGCCCGGGCTGGTGGACACCCACTCCCACATCGGCGGCGGCGACGGCGGCGACCGCTCGGCCGCCACCCACGGCGACGTCCGCATCCTCGACGCCATCGATGCGCGCTCCGACGGCATCCAGCGAGCCCAGGCCGGCGGCATCACCACGGTGAACGTGATGCCGGGCTCCAGCCTCCTCATGAGCGGGCAGACCGCATACCTCAAGCTCCGCGACGGCCGGGTGATCACCGACCTGCTCTACTGCAAGGACCCGCTCACCGACGTCTGCGGCGGCCTCAAGATGGCCAACGGCACCAACCCGCTCAACGACGAGGCCCCGCATCCCCGCACCCGGGCCAAGTCGGCGGCCATCGTGCGCGGGCGGTTCATCAAGGCGCGGGAGTACCGGGACAAGCTGCGGGCCGCGGAGAAGGACACCACCAAGCGGCCCGACCGCGACCTCGAGCTCGAGACCCTGGTCCAGGCCCTCGACGGCAAGCGAGTGGTGCACCACCACACCCACCGTCACGACGACATCCTCACCGTGCTGCGGCTGCAGCAGGAGTTCGGGTTCCGCCTGGTGCTCCAGCACGTGAGCGAGGGCTGGAAGGTGGCGGGCGAGATCGCCGCCGCCGGCGTGCCGGCCTCGGTGATCGTGATTGACGCGCCCGGCGGCAAGCTCGAGGCCGTGGACCTGAGCCTCCGCAGCGGGGCGATCCTCGACAGCGCCGGGGTGCTGGTCGGCTTCCACACCGACGACGGCATCACCGACTCCCGGCTCTTCCTCCGCTCGGCGGCGCTGGCCGTGCGGGCCGGGATGAGCCGCGACAAGGCGCTCTACGCCATGACCATGGCCGGCGCCAGGATGCTCGACCTCGACCAGCGGATCGGCACCCTCGAGCCGGGCAAGGACGCGGACTTCATCATCCTCTCGGGCGACCCGCTCGCCCTCGCGACCCACGTGGAACAGACCTTCGTCGAGGGCGCAAAGGTGTTCGACCTCGCCAACCCGCGGGACCATCTCTTCGCCGTGGGCGGCTTTCAGGCCGTCCGCACCGAGCCGTTCGATCACCACGCCGGCATGGAGGGGCACTGATGCGCGCGCCCGCACTCGCGGCCCTGGCCGTCCTCGCAGCCGTTCGCCCGTCCGCCCTCGGCGCGCAGGTCGCCGTCCGCGGCGAGGTCGTCTACACGATGGCCGGCGCGCCCATCCGGGACGGCGTCGTGCTGGTGGGGAAGGACGGCAGGATCGAGCGGGTTGGCCCCGCCGCGGAGGTCCGCGTGCCCGACGGCTGGCGTGTGCTCACCGCGAGGGCTGTGACCCCGGGCCTGGTCGACGCGCACACCGTCGTGGGCCTGTCGGGTCTCCTGAACCAGCCCCACGACCAGGACCAGCTCGAGCGGTCCAACCCGATCCAGCCCGAGCTCCGCGCCATCGACGCGTACAACGCCCGGGAGGAGCTGGTGGCCTGGGTCCGCGGGTTCGGCGTCACGACCATGCACACCGGCCATGGGCCCGGCGCGCTGGTGAGCGGGCAGACGATGGTGGTGAAGTCGCGCGGCAACACCATGAGCGATGCGATGGTCGACTCGGTGACGATGGTGGCGATGACCCTGGGCCCCGAGGTGGGCCAGAACTACAAGGATCGCCCCGGGTCCCGTGCCAAGGGCATCGCCATGCTCCGGGCCGAGCTGATCAAGGCGCGGGAGTACACGGCGAAGCGAGCCGGGAAGGACTCAAAGGAGGGGAAGGACGACGCGAAGGGCGGCAACAAGTCCGAGCCCGGCGCGCGTGACCTCGGCAAGGAAGTGCTGGCCCGCGTGCTGGCCGGCGAGATCCCGGCGCTCATCACGGCCCAGACCAGCCGCGAGATCCTGGCCGCGATCCGCCTGCAGCAGGAATTCGGTTTCCGCCTGGTGCTCGACGGCGCGGCCGAGGCCCACCTTGTGCTGGACGAGATCAAGGCCGCCGGGGTGCCGGTCATCCTGCATCCCACGATGGCCCGGCAGCACGGCACGCTGGAGAACGGCTCGTTCGAGACCGCCGCAAGGCTCCGCGCGGCCGGCATCCCGTTCGCCCTGCAGAGCGGCTTTGAGGGCTACGTCCCCAAGACCCGCGTGGTGCTGTTCGAGGCCGCGATGGCCTCGGCCTACGGGCTCACCACCGAGCAGGCGCTCGCCGCCGTCACCATCGACGCTGCGCGCATCATCGGCGTGGACAAGCGGGTCGGCTCGCTCGAGCGCGGCAAGGACGGCGACCTGGTCCTCTACGACGGCGATCCACTCGAGTACACCAGCCACGTCTGCACCGTGGTGATCCAGGGCGAGGTGGTGAGCGAGGAGTGCCGCTGACGCAGTGAACCTCGCCCTCCGGTCCCGCCTCGAGCTGCTTGGCGCCGCCGCGATCTTCTCCACCGGCGGCGCCGCCATCAAGGCCACCACCCTCACCAGCTGGCAGGTGGCCTCGTTCCGCTCCGGCATCGCGGCGATCGCGGTGCTCGCGCTCGTCGCCGCCAGCCGGCGGGGATGGAGCTGGCGGACGCTGGTGGTGGGTACCACCTACGCCGTGACGCTTACCCTCTTCGTGGTCGCCAACAAGCTCACCACCTCGGCGAACGCGATCTTCCTCCAGGCCACCGCGCCGCTCTACCTCCTCCTGCTCGGCCCCTGGCTGCTC